>JAZKCB010000243.1:0-8150 GCA_040388335.1 Pseudomonadota bacterium
TGAACATTGCCCAGCAGGAAGCCGTGAACTACATGCACGGCCCCTGCCTGGTGCTGGCGGGCGCGGGCTCGGGCAAGACGCGGGTGATCACGCACAAGATTGGCCGGCTGATCCAGACCGGCATGAAGGCCGAGCAGATTGCCGCCATCACCTTTACCAACAAGGCTGCCGCAGAAATGCGCGAGCGCGCCAAGGCGCTGATCGGCAAAAGCGCCAAAGGTGTGCTGATCTGTACCTTTCATGCGCTGGGTGTGCGCATGTTGCGCGAAGACGGTGATGTGCTCGGTCTTAAAAAACAGTTCTCGATTCTTGACAGCGATGACGTCACCAGCATTATCAAAGACGCAGGCGGCAGCACCGATGCGGCAACGGCACGCCAGTGGCAGTGGACCATCAGCAAGTGGAAGAACATGGGGCTGAACGCCGAGATGGCCCAGGCCCAGGCGAGCGGTGATGAAGAGCAGTTGATCGCCCGCGTCATGGGTCGCTACGAAGAGCGCCTGACGGCCTACCAGAGCGTGGACTTTGATGACCTGATCGGCCTGCCGCTCAAGCTGCTGAAAGACCACGAAGAAGTCCGCACCAAGTGGCAGCAGGCGCTGGGCCACGTGCTGGTCGATGAATACCAGGACACCAATGCCACGCAGTACGAGGTGCTCAAGCTGCTGGTGGGCAGCCGCGGCCGCTTTACGGCGGTGGGCGACGACGACCAGTCCATCTACGGCTGGCGCGGTGCCACGCTGGACAACCTCAAAAAACTGCCGCAGGACTACCCCAACCTCAAGGTCGTCAAACTGGAGCAGAACTACCGCTCCACCAGCGCCATCCTGCGCGCGGCCAATAATGTGATCGGACCCAACCCCAAGCTGTTCCCGAAAACACTGTTCAGCGAGCTGGGTGAAGGTGAACCGGTGCGTGTGGTCGATTGCGACAGCGAAGAGCACGAGGCCGAGCGTGTGGTGGCCCGCATACAAAGCCTTCGCGCCGAGGGCAGCCTGCAGGCCGAAGGCAGCCAGCACCGCGACTGGAAGGATTTCTGCGTGCTCTACCGCGCCAACCACCAGGCGAAAGTTTTTGAGAAGGCCTTTCGCAAGGCCAACATTCCGTACAAGGTCTCGGGCGGGCAAAGCTTTTTTGACCGTGCCGAAATCAAGGATCTTTGCAGCTGGCTGCGCCTGCTCTCAAACAATGATGATGACCCGGCTTTTTTGCGTTCGGTCACCACACCCAAGCGCGGTATTGGCCACACGACGCTGGGCACGCTCGGCACCTTTGCCACGCAGTACAAGCTGAGCCTGTTTGAAGCCCTGTTCAGCAACTCGCTGGGCTCGGTGTTGCCGGCCAAGGCGGTGGGTTCACTGCATGAGTTCGGGCGTTACCTCAACGACCTCGAATACCGTGCGAAGCAGACGATAGGTGCCGAAGAAGCCAAGGTCTTTCTGCTCGAATGGCTGAAAGAGATCGACTACGAAAAACACCTCTATGACGGTGAAGACAGCGAAAGGGCAGCCGCCACACGCTGGACCAATGTGATGGATTTCGTCGACTGGATGTCGGCGCGCTGCGGCGGGCAGATGGATGAAACCGGCGGCATGGTGATGGAACGCGAGCGCAAGAACCTGCTGGAAGTGATCCAGACGATTGCGCTGCTGTCGACGCTGTCCGAACGCGAAGGCGACCAGAACCTGGTGACGCTTTCAACCCTGCACGCAGCCAAGGGCCTGGAGTGGCCGCACGTGGTTCTGGCCGGCTGCGTCGAGGGCCTGCTGCCCTTCAAGCTTGAGGACGACGATGGCACCAATACGGACAACATCGCCCTGCGCCTGCAGGAAGAGCGCCGCCTGATGTATGTCGGCATCACACGTGCGCAGCGTACGCTGGCGGTGAACTGGCTGCGCCGCCGCAAGAAGGGGCGTGAAACGGTTGCCGGCATACCAAGCCGCTTCATTGCCGAGATGGCGCTGGACAAAGCCACGGTCAAGGAAGACCCGCGCGAAAAGCTCAAGGCCCTGCGCGCGGAGTTCGCCAGGAAATCGGCGGACTCGATTGCGGCCGCAGCAGCAGCCTCGGAAACGCGCTAGCTCCGGACTGCACCCTGGCGAGGGTTCGGGTTTAATTACCGCAGATTTACCTGCGGCACGTGAAAAACAAGGGGCATCCATGCCATAGTGCCGCACGCCAGAAATTGATGGACACCCGATGACACTGAACTACCGACGACTCGCCTCATTGACCCCAATTGCGTTTTTGTATCTGGCCTGCACCCTGTCCACAGGTGTATTGGCGCAAAGTGCGGGCTCACCCGCATGCACGCCAGCCAAAGACATGAAGGCAGCCCAGCTCTTCGGCCTGTGGTCGGCGAGTTTCACCAACCCGCCAGCCGGCCTGCCCGACAAGGCCACCATGCTCCTGCAGCAGCACGCCGAGTTTTCAGAAAGCCTGTCGGGCATGGTCAGCCGCAACATGGACAGCGTGCGCCAGCCCGCTGCGGGCCACGCGGCCAAAGCGGCGCTTGCGGGCGACCTCGATGAGGGCATGCTGCTGCTGGATGAATCATCGGACAACATTGCCATCACCGGCACCTGGAACGGCGAGATGGTCGCCGGCTCCTGCGGCAGGATTTTCAGGGGTGTATGGAAAGACACCAGCAAAAGCGCCGCACCCGACTCACCAGACGTTCCCTTCACCCTGACCCGGTTGCCGTGATGAAAACACTCGCGCTTTCCAGCCTCGCATCCGCTCTCGCACCATGCCTTGCGCCCCTGACGCTTCTGCCATTCGCGCTGATGCCCGTCAACACGGTACACGCCCAGACTGCGGTGCCCGGCGGCTGGCAAAGCTGCCAGGCGATGACGGGCAACCCGACAGCACAGCTCAAATGCTTTCAGGACTGGGCAGCCGCGCAGGCGCAGCCAGTCACGCCGCCGGTAGCGGCAGAGGCACCCGTTAGACAGGTTTCACCCGCTGCTTCGACCATGTCCATGAGCCCGGCAAAGCTCGCGGCCTTGCCACCGCTGCCTGTCCCGGCCGCCGACGCCTCGCGCAAACCGGTGGGTTGCCGCGACGACAATTACTCTGCGCTGTCGCGCTTCTGGGAGCTGCAGCGCGGCACCGATTGCGACACCTTCGGCCTGCGCGGCTACAAGCCGACAACACTTGCGCTGGTGGCATCCGACAGCGTCAATACGCAGCCCTCATCGCCGGCGGCAGGCCATACGGCACTGTCGGCCCTGCCCTATACACGACACGAGCTCAAGATCCAGCTGTCGGTACGCACCAAGATCGCCAAGGGGCTGCTCAAGCACGGCGCTGAAGACTCGCAGGACCACGACTCGGTCTGGTTCGGCTACACCCAGCAAAGTTACTGGCAGCTCTTTAACGGGGCGCTATCACGACCCTTTCGCAACACCGACCACGAACCTGAAGTCGTTTACATCTACCCGCACCAGATCCCGCTGGGCGGCGACTGGAACTACCGGCTCTCGGGGCTGGGTGTGGTGCATCAGTCCAACGGACAATCGCTGCCCCTGTCGCGCAGCTGGAATCGTGTTTACCTGATGGGCGCGGCTGAAAAAATACTCAGCCCCACGTCCAGCCTCAGCCTGCAGGGCAAGGCCTGGCAGCGGCTGAAGGAATCGTCGGGCAATGACGACAACCCCGGCATTGAAAACTACATCGGCCGTGCCGAACTGGCCGGCAACTGGCAGATCAACCAGACCGACAGCCTGGGCCTGACGCTGCGCCATTCTTTGACCAGCCAGGCGCGCGGCTCGGTGCGTCTTGACTGGATGCTTGCCCCCGGCTCTGCACCGCGCTACACCGGCCTGCGCTACCACCTGCAGCTCTTCAGCGGCTATGGCGACAGCCTGGTGGACTACAACCGCAGGCGTACGGTGCTCAGCATGGGTTTGAGCCTGGTGGACTGGTAACAGCCCGCACAGCTTGCAGGCACCACTGGCGGCCAGCCTTCACCCGCTGCCCACCCCGTCCCACACGCCAATGACCTGATGAGGTGCAGACTGTGGCATGGCGTTTTTTACTCCCCCCGACCTGTTCACCCAGGCCTGCCTCATCCTCGGCGTGCTGCTGATTGCGATGACGGTGGGTGGCTCCTTCATCAAGCGCCTGCCGCTGAGCGCGGCCATGCTCTACCTGGGCATGGGCATCGCCATCGGCCCCTGGGGCCTGGGCCTGCTGGTGCTGCGGCCTACGCGGGATGTGGTGCTGCTGGAGCGGCTGACCGAGGCGGCGCTGCTGGTGTCGCTGTTCACGGCGGGCATGAAGCTGGAATTGCCGCTGCGCGACAGGCGCTGGCGCATTCCGCTGCAACTGGCAAGCGTCTCCATGGTCATCACGGTGGGCGTGATTGCCGCCATCGGCGTGGGCCTGATGGGCATGTCGCCGGGCGCGGCGATTCTGCTGGGCGCGATCCTGGCGCCGACCGACCCGGTGCTGGCCTCGGAGGTCCAGGTGGCCAGCCCCGGCGACCGCGACCGCCTGCGTTTCGGCCTGACCGGCGAGGGCGGACTCAACGACGGCGCGGCCTTTCCCTTTGTGATGCTGGGCCTGGGCCTGCTGGGCCTGCACGAGCTGGGCGACATGGGCTGGCGCTGGCTGGCCGTCGATGTGGTGTGGGCGGTGGCCGGCGGCCTGGGCCTGGGCTACCTGCTGGGCAGCCTGGTGGGCCGCGGCATTTTGTACCTGCGCATTCGCCACAAGGAGGCGCTCGGCTCGGATGAGTTCATCGCGCTGGGGCTGATTGCGCTGGTCTATGGCACGGCCCTGCTGTGCCAGACCTACGGCTTTCTGGCGGTGTTTGCGGCCGGCCTGGCGCTCAGCCGCATCGACAGGCAGCCCGCGGGCGTGACGCCGCAGGCCGCAGCGGCCGATGTGGAGCCGCAGACCTCGCCGCAGCAGGCCCCGGCCACCATGATGCGGGCGGTGCAGCAGTTCAATGCGCAACTGGAGAACTTTGCCGAAGTGGTGATCGTGCTGGCTGTGGGCGCGCTGATTGCGGTGGTGCCGTTTCGCAGCGAGGTGCTGTGGTTCACACCGCTGCTGTTTCTGGTGGTGCGGCCTGCGGCGGTGGTCGCCGGCCTGTTGGGCACCGGCATACGCGGCCAGCAGCGCCGGCTCATGGCCTGGTTCGGCATACGCGGCATCGGGTCCATCTATTACCTGCTCTATGCCATCCGCCACGACATCGGCAACGACCTGGCCGAACGCCTGCTGTCACTGGTGATTACGGTGGTGGTCGCCTCGGTGGTGGCGCACGGGATTTCGGTCACGCCGCTGATGAAAAAATACGAGGACGATCGGCGCTGATTGCTATTAATTTTGTAGCTACTCACGCTCATATTCATTGACTTTGAGGCCGATTTGATCCTCGAAAATGATGTTTTGAGGCCGCAAAACCGCCCAAAACGCGGCAAAAACCATTGCGCCGCCTGGCCAGCCGTCAAAATGTAAAGTCGACTTTACATCAACCAGCGCCTGGCCTTCCGGCTCAAAACCCGTCCGGCCCGCAAAGCCCGCGCATGTCGGGCAACTGTTCCGGCTTCAAAGCCATGTCATACAGCGCGTTGAGTGCCGCATCTGTGCGCGCTGGCCAGGTGCGACGTGCCAGGCCCACAAACTTGTCGCGGTAATCCTGCGGGTCGGCGGGGTTGGCGGGCTCGCCGCGGATGATGTCGCAGCGGCCCGTCAGCACCGCGCCGCTTTTCAGCGTGATGGCGACATCGCACACCTGCTGCGTCGGGAACAGCGCGCTGTAGTCGTCCACCTCGACCAGCGCCAGCTTTTCCATCAGCGCATGGATGGTCGGGTTGGCGGCAGCCGCGTCGTCAAAACAGTCCAGCCCGTGGCTGCGGTTGACGATGACGCTGGCCACGGCAAACGGTGTTGAAAAGCGCGTGGCAAAGGCGTTGCGGATGTCGCGCCGGTTCAAAAAAGCAAGGAACTTGAAGCCACGCACCTCGATGCGCGCAATGTCATCGGCCAGCGGCCAGTTCAATGAATCACCCAGCGGTGCGAGTGCATCGCGCAGCGCGTCAATGGCCGCGTGTATGGGCCGGCCGCAGCCGTAGAGCTTGATGTAGCCCTCGGCCAGCAGCCAGCGTTTGCCGAGATCTTTCACCACCACATCAGGTTTGAAGTTGTCGAACAGCACCTCATCGCAGGTGGGCGTGAGGCCGTCGCGCGGCCCGGTGAAGCCGCTTTGCACCAGCCGCACCGCCGTCTGTCCCATGATGGCGCTGTGCGAGGCATACCAGTTGCGCAGGGTGGCGCCGTCCTTCATGCCCTGGCGATTGCCAGCAATCGGCGACGAGCCGGCCAGGTTGATCAGCTCGCGCATCTGCGCAGGCGCCAGACCCATCAGGCGCCCCACAGCCACCGCCGCGCCGACCACGCCGTAAGTGCCGTGCGGGTGCAGGCACATGCGCATGTCGCAGGCGCTGCCGATGCGCGCGCAAATCTCGTAGCCCAGCGCGCAGGCGAGCAAGAACTCTTCCCCGCTTTTGCCCAGTTGCTGCGCCACGGCCAGCGCGGCGGGAATCACCTGTATGCCGGGGTGGCCGTTGCTGGTGAGGTTGCCTTCGTCCAGCTCCAGCCAGCAGCCGGCCGCCGCATTGAGTGCTGCAGCATCGATGGGGTTGAGCCGCGCATCGGCGCCCAGGACAGCGGCCGCGCCGCTGCCGCCGTGCTGAAGCTGCTGCACCAGCATGGCGCGCATTTCGGGCTCCTGGTTGCCGACGGCGCAGGCAGCCAGCGTGTCGGCCACGATGAAACGCAGGTGCTGCAGGGCCTCGGGGGTGATGTCGGCCAGTTGCGCCGTACAGGCAAATCCGGCGAGCTGGTCGAGGTAATCAGGCGGGTTCTGCGCGGTTGGGGTCGTCATCGGGAATGGCTCACCTTCTGCAGCGGGCTGGGGCTGCTGGAACGATTAATGCTAGGTTCGATGTTTTGAATTGCCTCATAAATATACTTTTTAATTGAATAAAAATAATATCTACCCCATAATTTGTTGGCCGACCATGGCGCGACGATTGATCTGGAGCCCCACCATGCTGCTTGCCCGACTGAAAGTGCTGGCCCTGGCCATCCCGCTGGCCTTGCCCCTCACCCTGTCTGCCGCCCTGCTGGCCATGCCCGCCACCTCTCAGGCACAAGGCTTTCCCGACCGGCCCATCAAGATCATCGTGCCCTTTGGCGCCGGCAGCGCGGTCGACACCATTGCCCGCGCCATCGGGGCGCAGGTGGCCGAGCAGACCGGCCAGGGCGTGCTGATCGACAACCGCACCGGCGCCAACGGCATCATTGCCGCCGAGGCCGCCGCCAAATCGCCAGCCGACGGCTACACGCTCTTCATGCCCAACGACGGCATCATGGCGGCCAACCCTGCGCTCTACCCCAAGCTGCCTTACGACCCCTTAAGGGATTTTGCGCCAGTCACGCTGACCTCCACCGTGCCGCTGGTGCTGGTCGGCAACACGGCCTTCGCCGCCAAAACCGTGCCCGAGCTGATCGCCATGGCCAAGGCCAAACCCGGCAGCATCAACTACTCGTCCACCGGCTCGGGCTCCGCCCAGCATCTGGCGATGGAGTTTTTCATCGACGCGGCGGGCATCAAGATGACCCACGTGCCCTACAAGGCCATGGGCCCGGCCCTGACCGATGTGATTGCGGGCACGGTGCCCATCATGTTCTCGGGCATGTCCAACGTGATTGCGTTTGTGAAGGACGGCAAGCTGCGCGTTTATGGCGTCAGCACGCCCAAACGCTCGGCCGCCATGCCGGAAGTCCCCACGATTGCCGAAGCCGGTCTGCCCACTTATGGTTATGCCGCGTGGAACGGCATCGTCGCGCCAGCAGCCACACCACCCGATGTGGTGCGCAAACTGCACAGCGAATTCGCCAAAGCCATTGCCAACCCGGCCGTCAAGGCCAAACTCGCCAGCCTGGGTTTTGACCTGGTTGGCGCAGGCCCTGAAGAATTTGGCACCCTGATCAAGACCGACGTTGCCCGCCTGGGCAGGCTGGTGCGCGCGGCTGGCATACAGGCCAACTGAAAACACACTGACCGAAAGCGCTTCCTCCCATGCCCGACAACTCCACAGCGGCGCATGGCGCAGGCGACTACCTTGACCAGC
>JAZKCB010000244.1:0-30266 GCA_040388335.1 Pseudomonadota bacterium
TGATTATTCAAGGATGACTCCGATGTAAAAACCCAGATGCACTGAGACGGCACATGCGACTGATTTTAGGCCTTTCAAGGTCCAAAACTGCATAAAACCGGGGTTTCACCCCTTGGTTTAAAGCGGGTTTAGGGTTTTCTGACGTTTGCGCGGGCTTATTTCAGCCCCAGGCCGACCAGAAACGTTTCCGATGACCCTGGCCTGGAAGCCTTGGGTTTGAAGCGTTTGAACACCTTGAAGGTGTCCTTGAAAAGCTTGACCATGGGGTCGTAGGCGCCGCCATGAAACAGCTTGACGACCAGCGCACCGTCAGGCTTGAGGTGGTTGACCGAAAAGTCCACAGCCAATTCCACCAGATCACTGATGCGGGCGGCATCTGCCGACTCAATGCCCGACAGGTTGGGCGCCATGTCTGAAATCACAACGTCTACCTTGCGGTCACCTGCCGTGGTGGCCAGGGCTTGTTCAAGCGCCTGCAAAACCTCTGTTTCACGGAAATCGCCCTGGATAAACACCACGCCCTCAATCGGCTCCATGGGCAGCAAATCCAGCGCCACAATTTTTCCGTTCAGCCCCCCAGCGGCGGCCCCCGAGGGGGAGAGTTTGCGGCGCGTGTACTGGCTCCACGCGCCGGGCGTGCTGCCCAGGTCCACCACGACGTAGCCAGGGCGGATCAGGTTCAGGTTTTCGTCGATTTCCTTGAGTTTGTAGGCGGCGCGCGCCCGGTAACCTTCTTTTTGCGCCAGCTTCACGTAGGGGTCGTTGATGTGCTCGTGCAGCCAGGCCTTGTTGACCTTGCCGCCGGTTTTTGCCGGGACCTTTGCCGGGGCTGTGGCCTGGACTTTAGCGGCTGGCTTCGTATTTGCTTTCATACGCCGATTGTCGCCCCATCAAAAACCTTCCAGTCCCGACGGGCTCCCAGCGTCGATAATCAGCACATGGCTCAAATACAACTTACCCCCGCCCAGCGCAAGGACCACCGATCCGAGGCACATCACCTCAACCCCGTGGTGATGATCGGCTCCGACGGCCTGACCCCGGCCGTCCAGAAAGAAATCAATGCAGCCCTGAATGCCCACGGGCTGATCAAGGTGCGTGTGCAATCGGACGACAGGCCGGGGCGCGAAGCAATTTTCCAAACCCTGGCAAACGAACTGAATGCCGCACCCATCCAGCACATTGGCAAGTTGCTGGTGCTTTGGCGTCCCATCCCCGAGAAGGAAAAGAAAGTCAACGAAGACCGCATGCCCGGCCCGCGCGACATCAAGGTATTGAAGAACAGTTCCCGCTACGGCCAGCGCCCTGAAGTCAAAACCCTGCGCGTTCTGGGTAACCAGCGCCTGACGCCAGGCGGCACGGTCAAGCGCGCCAAAAAGCCACTGAAGACCAGTTTGAAGAAAAGATCGCAAGGCTAGGAGCGCCCGGTTCCTTCGGGAATGTGTTTTTGGCCCTTTTTATTGCGCTGGCAACCCTTAACTAGTCATTCATGACCAATCCACTCCTCGACTTTTCCGGACTCCCGCTGTTTGACCGCATCCAGCCCGAGCATGTTGCCCCCGCCATCGATGCACTCCTACTGGAGGCCAATGCAGCCCTTGAAAAAGTAACTGCGGCGGACTTCCCCTCCGACTGGAGCGCCATTTCTGCCGCGCTGGATGTCGCGACGGAAAAACTGGGGCGCGCCTTTGGGTCAGTCAGTCACCTCAACAGCGTGGCCGACACCCCTGAACTGAGGGCCGCGTACAACACCGTCCTGCCAAAAGTCACGGAATTCTGGACGCGCCTGGGTGCTGACGAACGCCTTTACGCCAAGTACAAGGCGATAGACATCGCAACGCTCAATACCGAGCAGCGCCAGGCTCACAAGAATGCAATCCGCAACTTTGTCCTGTCGGGCGCGGAACTGACGGGCGAAGCCAGGGAGCGCTTTGCCAAAATACAGGAACGCCAGGCCGAGTTGAGCCAGAAATTCAGCGAAAACTCGCTGGACGCCACGGATGCCTTTGCGTACTACGCGACGGAAGCCGAACTTGACGGCGTTCCTGCGGACACCCTTCAAACCGCGCGTGAGCTTGCGAAAGCCGAGGGCAAGGATGGGTACAAGCTCACCCTCAAGATGCCGAGCTACCTGCCGGTGATGCAGTTCGCACACAGCAGCCCGCTCCGCGAGATCATCTACCGCGCCTACAGCACGCGCGCCAGCGACCAGGCACCTGCCGAATTCAGCAAGTTCGACAACAGCGCCGTCATGGAGGAAATCCTGGCGCTGCGGCTTGAAGAAGCGCAGTTGCTGGGCTACAAAAACTTTGGCGAAGTCTCCCTGGTGGCCAAGATGGCCCAATCGCCGGACGAAGTCATTACCTTTCTGAGAGACCTTGCACATCGCGCCAGGTCATATGGCCAAAAAGACGTTGCCGACCTGCGCGCCTTCGCCGCCGAGAGTATGGGCATCACCCAGCCGCAAGCCTGGGACTACGCCTACATCGGCGAAAAGCTCAAGGAAGAGCGTTACGCCTTCAGTGAACAGGAAGTCAAACAGTACTTCACGGCGCCCAAGGTGCTGGCCGGTCTTTTCAAGATTGTTGAAACGCTGTTTGAAGTCGCCATCCGCAAGGATTCGGCTCCCGTCTGGAAACCCGGCGTGGAGTTTTACCGCATTGAGCGCGCAGGCGAGCTGGTAGGCCAGTTTTACCTTGACCAGCCCGCACGCACCGGCAAGCGCGGCGGCGCGTGGATGGACGACGTTCGTACCCGCTGGTTGAGGCCGGACAACGGCCAGTTGCAAACACCTGTGGCCCACCTGGTCTGTAATTTTGCAGAGGGTGTGGGCGGCAAACCCGCCCTGCTGACGCATGACGACGTCACCACGCTGTTTCATGAGTTTGGCCACGGCCTGCACCACATGCTGACGCAAATCAATGAGCGCGATGTCTCGGGCATCAGCGGCGTCGAATGGGATGCGGTCGAGCTGCCCAGCCAGTTCATGGAGAACTTCTGCTGGGAATGGGATGTGCTCAAGCACATGACAGCGCATGTCGATACCGGCCAGCCTTTGCCGCGTGCGCTTTTTGACAAGATGCTGGAGGCCAAAAATTTCCAGAGCGGCATGCAGACGCTGCGCCAGGTGGAGTTTTCGCTGTTTGACATGCTCCTGCACACCGCCTGGAAACCGGGTGATGACATCATGGCCGTACTCAACAAGGTGCGCGATGAAGTGGCTGTGATCAAGGCGCCGCCCTACAGCCGCACACCCAACACCTTTGGTCACATCTTTTCCGGCGGTTACGCTGCGGGCTACTACAGCTACAAATGGGCGGAGGTGTTATCTGCGGACGCCTACGCTGCGTTTGAGGAGAATGCCTTGCCGACCGGCAATGCCGATGCACCCACCAGCACGGTGACGGTGGAAACCGGCCGGAAGTACCGCCATGCCATCCTTGAAGCCGGTGGAAGCCGTCCAGCGATGGAATCCTTCAAGGCTTTTCGTGGCCGGGAGCCGACGATTGACGCATTGTTGCGTCATCAGGGAATGGCTTGAGAACGTTAAAGAACTGGATATATAGTGCGCTCTGGAAAATGATGGCGCCCGATATGGCCCTTCGATGCCACGTAACGACTCACCGGGAAGAGACATGAAAGCAACTTTTATCAGGCTTCTGGCGACTGGCGCTGCTGCCATTGCCGCAACCGGCCTGCTGCTGACCGCAGCCCATGCGCAGCAGGTTTATCGCATCGTGGGTCCGGACGGCAAGGTCACCTTCTCTGACAAGCCGCCACCGACCGCGAGCAACGCCAAAGTGACGGCAGGCACCAGTGGCTCTGGCGGCGGTTCTGGCGGCTCGACACTGCCTTTTGAATTGCGGCAGGTGGCCTCCAGGTACCCCGTTACCCTCTACACCAGCTCGACCTGCGGCCCCTGCGGATCGGCCCGCAACATGCTCAATGCACGGGGCATTCCGTTCACTGAAAAGACAGTCAACACACCGGCCGACGCCCAGGCGCTGCAACGTATCAGCGGAGACAATGCCCTGCCTTTTGCGACCATAGGCGGCCAGCAATTGAAGGGCTATTCAGATGCGGAGTGGACGCAGTTCCTGAATGCTGCGGGCTATCCGGCAACCTCAGCCCTGCCTTCGGGCTATCGCCAGGCTGCGGCGACGCCGCTGGTCGTCGCCGCAACACCGCCCCCCGCTACGGCAACGGCAGGTGCCGGCACCCAGGACGCCGAGCGCCCTGCACCGCCACCGATACAGGCGGCACCCGGCAATCCTGCCGGCATCAAGTTCTAGAACAGCATTGTCTTGACGCCGCCCGGCGCGCCCAGCAGGCAAACCTGCGCCTTCTGGAGCGCGAAGACGCCCACCGTCACCACGCCAGGCCACTGATTCACCTGGGATTCAAACCCGAGCGGGTCGGTGATCTTCAGGCCCGTCACATCCAGAATGTGCTGGCCGTTGTCGGTCACCAGCGGCACACCGTCTTTCAGCCGCAGCGTCGCCACACCGCCCAGCGCCAGAAACTCACGCGTGATGCGCCGGGCCGCCATGGGGATGACCTCTACCGGGACGGGGAAATTCCCCAGCGCCGTCACGAGCTTTGACTCATCCGCAATGCACACAAACTTGCGCGACTGGGCCGCGACGATCTTTTCACGCGTGAGGGCCGCACCGCCGCCCTTGATCATGTAGCCCGCGTGGTCGATTTCGTCTGCGCCATCGATGTAGACGGCCAGTTCATCGACCTCGGTGGCGTCAAACACCTTGATACCCAGTGCCTGCAGGCGGGCGGTCGACGCCGTTGAACTGGAGACCGCGCCCGCAATCTTGTCTTTCATGCTGGCCAGGGCGTCGATGAATTTGTTGACCGTCGAGCCGGTGCCCACACCCACAATGCTGCCGGGCTCGACATAGTGCAGGGCAGCCTGGCCGACCAGGGTTTTGAGTTCGTCTTGGGTCATGTTGGGCATAGTGGTCAGTGGGGATGGGTGGGGCCGGAGGCCAGAGTGTGATTTGCGACAATGGCGCTTGCTGCACCGTACACCTCAAATTATCCAATGTCCCTGATCCCCTACGCCCTCGCCCGCCCCTTTTTATTTGGCCTGGATGCCGAAACCGCCCATGAACTGACCATGGCCTCGCTCGCACGCACCCAGGGCACGCCGCTGTCGCTGGCCTACTGCAATACGCGTGTCGATGACCCCATCGAGCTGGCCGGGCTGAAGTTTCCCAACCGGGTGGGCCTGGCCGCCGGCCTGGACAAGAACGCCCGCTGCATTGACGGGCTGGCCGCCATGGGTTTCGGCTTCATCGAGGTGGGCACGGTGACCCCGAAAGCGCAGGAGGGCAACCCCAAACCCCGCATGTTCCGGCTGCCACAAGCCAATGCATTGATTAACAGGCTTGGTTTCAACAATGACGGGCTGGACGCCTTTGTGGCAAATGTCCAGGCGTCCCGTGTGCGCAAACAGACCGCAGGCCCGGGCACCCTGCTGCTCGGCCTGAACATCGGCAAGAACGCGGCCACGCCGATCCAGGATGCCGTTGATGACTACCTCATCTGCCTGGCCGGCGTGTACCCCCACGCGGATTACGTCACCGTCAATATCTCGAGCCCCAACACCAAAAACCTGCGCACCCTGCAGAGCGACGAAGCGCTCGACGCGCTGCTGAGCGCGATCGCCAAACGCCGCGAAACACTAACCGGCCGGCACGGCAAACGGGTACCCATCTTTGTGAAGATTGCCCCTGACCTTGATGAAGACCAGGTCGGTCTGCTAGCCGCCACCCTCAAACGCCACGAGATGGACGGTGTGGTGGCCACCAACACCACCATCAGCCGTGAAGCGGTCAAAGGCATGACCCATGCCGAAGAAACCGGCGGACTCAGCGGCACGCCGGTGCTTGCGGCCAGCAACCGCGTGATCGGCCAGTTGCGGGCGGCGCTGGGCAAGGGCTTCCCCATCATTGGTGTGGGCGGGGTGATGAGCGGCGCCGATGCGGTCTCCAAGATCAAGGCCGGCGCCGATGTGGTCCAGATCTACACCGGCCTGATCTACAAGGGCCCGACACTTGTGACCGAAGCCGCGCTGGCGATCAAGAAGATGCGCTGAAGCGTCAGGTCGGTGATTGCGGGGCCTTGCGCGCGACGCCATGCCCCTGACGGGCTGACTCAGACCTGGTACCCAATCCTGGCTTTTTGCTATTAATTCAGTAGCTACTCACGCCCGTATCTATTGGTCTGGATCCATATTTGATGCCTTAAAATGGGCCTTTTAGCCTGTTTTCATCGCCATCGAGCTTCAAAAAGCTTGCCAGAAGCCAAAAAGTTAATACCCAACTTAACATTTGGCTATTTTTTAACGTATACGTTAAATTTTTCCGATTTTCACTTGCGCGTGGCGTGGCCAGCCTGAAAGGGTTTACACCGAGCCGCCATAGGGTCTCACCCCTAAGCACGCGCCTGACGCAGGGCGCAACAGGCATTCAGGACCGGGCTGCCGCTACGATCGTGCGGTCATTTACAAAACAAGAATCCGCATGGCCCTTCCGACCTCTGCATCCGCCTCGCCCTACCCCCACCTGCTTGCGCCACTGGACCTGGGTTTCACCACCCTGAAAAACCGCGTGCTGATGGGCAGCATGCACACCGGGCTGGAGGACGGCCGCAAACATTTCCCCGCCATGGCGGCCTACTTTGCCGAGCGCGCACGCGGCGGCGTCGGCCTGATGGTGACTGGCGGCTTTGCGCCCAACATCGCGGGCTGGACCAAGCCTTTTGCCGGCATGCTCGCCAGCTCTGGTGCAGCCCGACGACACAAACAGGTGACGGATGCCGTCCACGCCGAGGGCAGCAAGATCGCCCTGCAGATCCTGCACACGGGCCGGTACGGTTATCACCCGCTGTGCGTCGCACCTTCACGCATACAAAGCCCCATTTCACCCTTTACGCCGCGCGAGTTGAGCGCGGCAGGCATAGAGCGGCAGATTCGCGCCTTCATCCGCTGCGCCCTGCTGGCGCGTGAGGCTGGCTATGACGGTGCCGAGATCATGGGCAGCGAAGGCTACTTCATCAACCAGTTTCTGGTCACACACACCAACCAGCGCAGCGACGACTGGGGCGGCAGCTACGCCAACCGCATGCGCCTTGCCGTGGAGATTGTTCGCCGTACACGCGAGGCCGTCGGCCATGACTTCATCATCATCTACCGGCTGTCGATGATTGACCTGATCCCCGACGGCAGCAGCTGGCCGGAGGTTGTCGAACTGGCGAAAGCGGTCACTGGCGCAGGCGCCACCCTCATCAACAGCGGCATCGGCTGGCATGAGGCGCGGGTGCCGACGATCGCCACATCGGTCCCACGTGGTGCATTTACCTGGGTCACCCAAAAACTGCGTACCGAGCTGCGGGCTGCGGGCATCCACATTCCCGTCGTCACCAGCAACCGCATCAACACGCCCGAAGTCGCTGAGCAGGTGCTGGACGACGGCTGCGCGGACATGATCAGCATGGCGCGGCCCTTCCTGGCCGACCCCGAGTTCGTCAACAAGGCGGCACAGGGTCGCGGTGCCGATATCAACACCTGCATCGCCTGCAACCAGGCCTGCCTGGACCATGCTTTTCAGGCCAGGCTCGCCAGCTGCCTGGTCAACCCGCGAGCCGTGCATGAGACAGAACTTGTCATCAACATCGCGCCCGCCAAAAAGCGCTTTGCGGTCATAGGCGCGGGGCCTGCAGGCCTGGCTGCGGCCACCACGCTGGCGCAGCGCGGGCACAGTGTCGATCTTTATGACGCTGCAGACAAAATCGGCGGCCAGTTCAACCTGGCCAAACGCGTGCCGGGGAAGGAAGAGTTTGAAGAAACCCTTCGTTATTTCGCCCGCCGCATCGAAGCGATGGGCGTCAAGCTGCACCTCGATACACGCATGGCCGCAGCAGATCTGGTTGCGCAGAAATTTGATGCGGTGGTTCTTGCAACCGGCGTGACACCGCGTGACCCGCGCATCCCCGGCCAGGACCACCCCGCCGTACTGAGTTATATCGATGTGCTGCTCGGCCGCAAGCCTGTCGGCCAGCGGGTGGCGCTGGTGGGCGCGGGCGGTATCGGCTTTGACATTGCCGAGTTTCTGGTGACGGCCCCCGGCCACTCGACAGCGCTTGACCTGCCGGCCTGGCTGGCCGAGTGGGGTGTTGCAGACCCCGGCGAGGTCCGCGGCGGTGTGGTGCGGCCGGTCTCGGTAGCGCCTGCACGGCAGGTCACGCTGCTGCAGCGCAAGCCCGGCAAGCTGGGCAAGGGGCTTGGCAAAACCACAGGGTGGATTCACCGGGCCGCCCTCAAGATGAAAAATGTCGAGATGCTGTCAGGCGTGAATTACGAAAGCATAGGCCCGCGTGGCGATGGGCTCGGGCTGTTCATCACCTTTGGCGAAAAGCACGGGAACGGGACGGTCCTCGAAGTCGACAACGTGGTGCTGTGCGCGGGCCAGGAGCCATTGCGCGAACTCCTGCAACCGCTACAGGCAGCCGGCATACCCACCCACCTCATAGGCGGCGCGGACGAAGCCTCCGAGCTGGACGCCAAACGAGCCATTGACCAGGGCACGCGACTCGCTGCACGGCTTTAACCAAGCCGCGAACGCCGAGCGCTATTTCTTCAACAGCATCCCGGCGACATGGCGGCCAATGGCCAGCGAGCTTGTCAGGCCCGGTGACTCAATGCCAAACAGGTTCACCAGTCCCGGGATGCCATGCACGGAATGGCCCTGTATGACGAAGTCACCTGCGGGCTCATGCGGGCCATGCAGCTTGGGCCTGATGCCCGCGTAGCCCGGCTGCAAAGCGCCATCCGCAAGCGCAGGCCAGTATTTCCTGACCTCCGCATAGAACGCTTCACCGCGCGCAGGGTCCACCACAAGATCATCAGGTGAAGCGACCCATTGCACGTCCGGGCCAAACTTGGCCTGGCCACCGAGGTCCACGGTCAGGTGCACGCCCAGCCCTGCGGCTTCCGGTACCGGGTAAATCAGGGTCGAGAAAGGCGAGCGGCCATTGAGCGTGAAGTAATTTCCCTTCGCGAAATAGCGGGAAGGAACAAACGCAGAATCAAGGCCCCGGAAGCGGCCAGCCAGTGCGGGTGCATTCAAGCCTGCTGCGTTGACCACGGTTGCGGCTTTCAGGCGGGTTCCGTCTGCAGCCCTGAGGACGATGCCGTCTTCAAGGCATTCAGCGTCTTCCAAAGGAGAGTTGAGTGCCACCATGCCGCCGGCGTTTTCCAGGTCGCCCTGGAGAGAAAGCATCAAGGCATGGCTGTCCACGATGCCTGTGCCCGGCGAATGCACGGCAGCAACGCAGGCGAGTTGCTGCTCAAGCGCCCTCGCCTGCTCGCCGCTCAGCAGCACCAGATCGTTCACGCCATTGGCAGCGGCCTTGTCGATGATGCCCTGGGCCTGCGCGACCTGTGCCGGACTGGTCGCGACAATCAGTTTGCCGCAGCGCCTGTAGCCTATGCCGCGCGCCTCGCAGTAGTCGTAAAGAAGCTGTTTGCCTTCCACGCACAGCCGGGCCTTGAGCGAGCCCTGCGGGTAATAAATGCCGGCATGGATGACTTCGCTGTTGCGGGAACTGGTGCCTGTGCCGATGGCCGGCGCGGCCTCAAGCACCATGACCTCGCGGCCTGCCAGCGCAAGCGCACGGGCCACGGCCAGCCCCACCACACCAGCGCCGACCACGACACAATCGAGTTGCTCCATCAATAACTCCAGGGCTCAAGCAAACGCGGATCAGTCCCCAGCAGGCTTTCCACCAGCGAAAGCAAGTGGCCCTTGAGCATGGCGAAATCCTGTGTCATTTCAAGCGTCTGCTCGTCCATGTATAACTTGCGGTTGATCTCGAGCTGGATGCTGTGACGCTGGGCACCCGGATCGCCGTAACGCCTGACCAGCTCGACACCCTTGTATGGATGGTTGTAGGCCACGCTATAGCCCAGGGAACGAAGGTGGTCGCAAATCTGCAGCGACAGCGCAGGCGCTGCAGTCGTGCCGTCACGGTCACCGACCACAAAATCGGCATGCGCTTCCCCGGGGAAATCCGTCGCGTGGCTGGACGCCAGCGCCGGCATGGAATGGCAATTGATGTGGATGCTGTAACCATGCGCGCGATGCGCCCGGTCAATGGCGGTTTCCACTGCCGCGTGGTAGGGTTTCCAGCACTGATTGATGCGCGCCACGACCTCCCCGACCGAGAGCTTGCGGTTGTAAAGCGGCTGGCCGTCATCCGTCGTTCGCCAGATCAGCCCCTTGCCGAGACGGACTTTGGACAGGATGCGGGCGTCCGTCTCCACCGTGCCGGGCCAGGGTTCATCAAAGAGCGTGACATCCACTTCGGTCGTGTTGCGGTTGGCGTCAAGATAACTTCGTGGAAAAAGCGCTTCCACCCAGTGCACACCAAGCCCCTGCGCAAAGTCGTAAAGCTTTTCAACGTGGGTGTCTTCCGCACGCCTCAACACGGCCATATCGCAGGCATGCCGGAAATCCGCCGGGTAGGCCGTGCCGCTGTGCGGCGAGTCAAGGACAAGGGCGGAACGTCCTTCCACATGGCGAACAAACTGCACCGGTAAAGTCATCTCGCGATTGTGCACTCAGGCGTGAAGGCATCCCGGCGAGGCCTCACGCGCTGCAAAGTCAGTCGCGTCCTACAAGCGCCGCTTTGCTGCACCTACATAGGGCGCTCTTGCGCGCAAATACAGTGCATTCACCTCCAGCAACTGTGGAGCGTTGAATTTGAAAACCACGCCATATTCCAAAGGACGCATCGTGAAACAAACCATTCTTGCCCGGACGTTGACGGGTCTTGCCATCGCGGCCGGATCATTGACAGTCGCCGTGAGCGCACAGGCGCAGACCAGCCAGACCACATCCACGTCGAGTGGTTACTCCATGTATGCGCCAGGTTCCGCCTACATTGGCCTGAATGGTGGCCGCTCACGCTATGGCGACCGTACGCCCGGCCTTGGCGGTTTTATCAACGACCGCAGCAACAACGCCTACAGCCTGTATGGCGGCAGCTATTTCAACAACAACTTCGGTTTTGAGCTGGGCTACAACGACTTCGGTCGCGTCAACCGCTTCGGCGGCTCGACCACCGCCAACGGCATCAGCCTGAGCCTGGTGGGCAAAGTGCCTCTCGGCCAGTCGTTCAACCTGCTGGGCCGTCTTGGTGGCAGCTACATCCGTACGGACGTATCGACCTCTCCCGCAAGCGGTGTGGCCGGTGGTCGTGACAGCCGCTTCGACGTTTCCTATGGCATTGGTGCCGAATGGAACTTCACGCCAGCATGGTCTGCCGTGCTGCAATATGACGAATACAACCCGCGTTACAACGGCGGTAGCCGTGAACGCCTCAACACCACCACCCTGGGCGTGCGCTACCACTTCTAGATTTTTTAGCGACAGAGTATTCCTGGCCTCACACCTGCACGCTTTCACGGGCCTGCAGGTTTTTTTATGCCTGTACGGGCACTGCAGAAGCTGCAAGCATCTCCTGCAGCAGCCAGGTTCCGGCGCGACCCAGCACGCGCTGGCGTGACCATACCGCATCCACGGGGACGCGCCGGGGCCAGCCGCGGGCATTGAGTTCCTGCAGTTTGTTCTCGGCAAAGCGGCTGACCATCCACCGCGGAATCGCCGCCCAGCCAAAGCCCAGCACGGCCATTTCCAGCAGCATCAGGTAGCTGGGTGCCGACCATGACTGACAAACGCCAGGCAAAACCTTGGCGGAGCTCGGCTCAAGGTAGGTGGCCAGGCGCAGTTCCCTGAACTTGCGCAGGGTGTCCGGGGTGATGTCGGTCATCGCGGACAAAGGATGCGACACGGCAGCAAACAGCGTGATCTCGGACTGCTCGGCAATCGTCGCAGCGCCAATATCGGGCGGATAGGAAGCCTGCGCCCCCACCACGCCAATTTGCGCCCGGCCCGTTTGCACCAGTGAAACAAGGTCACCATGCTCGGCGATGAGGCATTCAAATTCGAGGTCGGGAAACCGCTGCTCAAAAGCGCCCAGCATTTCCTCAAACCGGTCCGACTGGTAGGTGTCCGACCAGACCACACTCAACCTGGCCTCCATGCCCGCGCCCAGCTGGCTTGCGGCAAGGTCAAGGCGATCACTGGCGGCCAGGATTTCCCTGACTTTTCCGAGCAGGGCCTGGCCGTCGGCCGTCAAGGCCGGTTTGCGGCTGCTGCGGTCAAAAAGAAGCAGGCCAAGATCAATCTCCAGATTGGCGATGGCGCTGCTGATGGTGGACTGGCTTTTCCCGAGCTTGCGGGCAGCGGCAGAAAAAGATCCCAGCGCAGCGGACTCGGCGAAGGCGCTGAGTGCTTCTGGTGAATGGCGCATAAAAACAATCTATCTATTTTTACGATGGATATTAATTTTAATCCATTGAATAAATCAATAAAAATAGATCATTGAAAGACTTTGGCAATGACCACCGAATTCACCAAATCCCCCAGAGAACGTTTTCTTCACGCCCTTGCTTTTGAAGTGGTGGCCATTGGAATCTGCGCGCCTTTGGGTGCATGGCTGCTGGGCTACCCGCTGGCACACATTGGCCTGCTGACCCTGATGATCTCGCTGCTGGCAATGGGCTGGAACATGACCTTCAACGCCCTTTTCGATGCAGGCCAACAGCGCCTGGGGTTTCGCCGCACACCGGCCGTACGCGCTGTTCACGCCTTGCTGTTTGAAGCAGGCCTGATTCTGGCCGTTGTTCCGCTGGCGGCGTGGTGGCTGGACATCGGGCTATGGGAGGCATTTGTGCTGGACATTGGAATCGTTCTGTTCTTCCTTCCCTACACATTCGGATTCAACTGGCTGTACGACCACCTGCGCGTCATCGTCATAAGGCGACGCGCTGGCCGCCAGGCAGCGCCCCGGTAAAAACCATACGGCTATGGCGAGCATGGCCGCAGCAGGCTCACGACAGATCAGCGCATCTGAACAGAACCGCTCACATTGACCATCACGGTGCTTTTGCCGGCTTCCACAGATACCGGCGCATCCTGCATTTCTGACTTGGCCTGCATGGCCATCACGCGCGGACGGGGAATGGAGCCCTGGTCATTCGAATTGATGGAAACCTCCCGAAGCGTGAAGCTGGTAAAGCCGAATCCGCGTGTGATCTCTGCAGCCTTGGCTTTGAATCGCTCGATGCCCAGCGTTTGCGCCTCACCTTCGACTTTGGCGCGCTGCTCCCGGCTCAGGGAAAAACTGACATTGCCCAACGTGAGCGTCTGAATCTTGCCCGCCGTGCTGGTGATGCGAGCAAAGTCCTTGCCTTCCAGCACCAGTTCTGTAGAACCTTGCCAACCGTTGATTTTTCCGTCCTTGCCATAGCGTGGATAGAGACTGAAATTTCCGGTCCGCAAGTCCAGTTGACCAGGAACAACCGCTGGCCTCGCCTGCGCCAGTGCGGCATCAAGAGCCTGCTTCAACTGGTTCTGCACCAGCCCCGCGTCCGTACCGTCGCGGGTGGTGCTCATGGAGATGGAAAGCACATCCTGCTGTACTTCCACAGATCCACTGGCAGCCAGCTGTGCTACGTTCTGGGGCGGCTCACGACTGACAATGGTCTGGGCAAAAACCCCGGCAGAGCAGGCCAGGAGAACAGCTGTAGCAATAGACTTTGAAATACGCATAAAAATTTCTTTCCTGAATGAAAAACTGCCGGACTGAAGATGACCGTGCCACATGAAGCGGGACATTTTCAATGAGCTCGCATGCCGTTTTTCAAATTGGCGAATTCAGACTACAAACCGCCGCGCCTTTACGACGGTATAAAACTGGTTTTCACAGCAAGCTTTGTAACAGTGTGTCAAAGTGACTGAAAAATGCCACATCGCCCGCTTTCAGCCTTCAAAATGGGCTTGTTACAAATTACCGGACGAACATGAATCAAGCTACCACCACTGCCCGAGCCGACAAAATCCTTATTCTTGACGATGATGCCCGGATCCGCGACCTGCTGCGCCGCTACCTGGCGCAGGAAGGTTTTGAAGTCATCCTGGCAGAAGACAGCAAGGCACTGAACCGGATCATGTTGCGCGATGCAGTCGACCTGATCGTGCTGGACTTGATGATGCCTGGCGAAGATGGCCTGTCGATCTGCCGCCGCCTTCGCGCAGCCAATGACAAAACGCCCATCATCATGCTGACAGCCAAAGGGGAAGACGTTGACCGCATCGTCGGGCTGGAAGTCGGTGCCGACGATTACCTCTCCAAACCGTTCAACCCGCGCGAACTGCTGGCCCGCATTCACGCGGTACTCCGGCGCCGCCCGACGGCAGAAGTACCCGGCGCGCCCTCTATAGACCAGGAAATCATCACCTTTGGTCCGTTTTCATTCGACATGGGCCTGCGAACGCTGCACAAAAATGGTGAGGAACTGCCGTTGACGACAGGTGAGTTCGCCATGCTGAAAACCCTGGTCCGCCACCCGAGGCAGCCGCTGTCGCGCGAAAAACTGGCACAGCTTGCACGGGGGCGTGAGTTTGAGCCATTCGACCGGAGCCTGGATGTCCAGGTGTCGCGCCTGCGCAAGCTCATCGAAGTGGATGCTGCAGTTCCCCGCTATATCCAGACCGTCTGGGGCGTAGGTTATGTCTTTGTACCAGACGGTACAAACTAGTTTTCCTCAGGCACGCGCTGACAGTCAGCCCTGTCCAGGGTTTACTGTATTGGGGCTCACGCATAAACTCCATGCGGACCAGAAAACGCGCGAGCCCCAAAAATCACAATGGACATCACCAGCCCCGCACCGCTTGAAACCGCCCCGGCGCCACTTGAATTACGTCCGCGTCGGGGTCTCAGCCTTTTCTGGCGCACCTTCTTTTTCCTGGCGCTGCTTCTTTTTGGCTCGATCGTTGCCTGGTTGCAAACTTTCCGCTCGCTGGAGTCGGAACCACGTGCAGTGCAGAGCGCGCAGCAACTGGCATCGCTCGTCAACCTGAGTCGCGCCGCCCTGCGGTATTCGGATGCCATTGCGCGGGTTTCGCTCATCAAAACGCTCGCGGACGAAGAGCGGGTGCGAATCACCATGCATGAACCCAAAGACAGATTTGAAGTCTTTGCAGGTGATGACCTGGGCGAACGAATTACGGAAGAACTCAAAACCCGACTTGGCGCCAGCACCATCGTCGCGAGCAGCGTCAATGGTGAAAAAGGCCTGTGGGTCGGATTCACCATCGACAAGGATTCGTTCTGGCTGCTCACCGACCTCTCGCGGGTAGGCCCGTCAAGGGGTAGCACGTGGGTCATCTGGCTCATCACAGCCGCGGTACTTTCACTGGCCGGCGCTGCATTCATTGCGCGCCTGATCAATCGGCCGCTGAAGCAGCTGTCATTCGCAGCCAGCCGCATGCGCGACGGTGATTTTGATGCCAGCCTGCTGGATGAGAAAGCGACGACCAGCGAAATTCGTGAAGTCAATATTGGCTTTAACCGCATGGCCGAGCAGTTGTCAAAGATTGAGCAGGACCGCGTCATCATGCTGGCCGGTATCTCCCACGACCTGCGCACGCCTTTGGCACGGCTCAGGCTTGAAACCGAGATGAGCGTTGCCGACGAGGATGCGCGTGCCCACATGGCGGCAGACATATCGCAGCTGGACGCCATCATCGACAAATTCCTGGACTACGCCAGGCCAGACCCGGCCCAGTTGGCGCCTGTTTCCCTCAATGCCGTTGTAGAGGCCGCCGTTTATGCCGTGGCAGACGACGAGGCCATGAAAATTACGATCACGATGCCGGACAACATCAATGTGCTTGCCGATGAGATTGAGCTTCTGCGGGTCATTTCCAACCTCATAGAAAATGCCCGCCGCTACGGCAAGACGCCAGAAACCGGTATTGCGATCGTCGATATTGCAGCAAAAGCGCGAGACCAGTGGGTTTTGATCAAGGTGCGCGACCACGGAATGGGCGTATCGCCGGAAACACTGCCGAAACTCACGCGCCCGTTTTTCCGTGGCGATGCCGCAAGAACGGCTGCAACCGGCGCAGGCCTCGGGCTGGCGATTGTTGATAAAACCATTCAGCGCATGGGCGGAATTTTCGGTCTTGCAAACACGGCTTCCGGTGGCCTGGCAGCACACATCAAGCTTCGCCGGTGCACTGACGGCAACGCAGAGAAGTAACGGCTCGGCGAACGTCGGGGGACGAAGGCTATGGCTTGCCTACAATGCCTTTCATGATGTCAAATCAGCGCCCGAACAACACCTTGCCTCGAGGCGCATATGACGAAGAGCTCTGTCTTATGGGCGTCACCCGGCTCGCCGACTTCCTTGATTTCGTCCGCAAACGCGCTGTCGGCGGTCAGGACCTGGACAAAGGTGAGCTTGTAGACATCTGGCGTGAAGCATCCAAGGTATTTGTCGGCCTGCAGGAGTCAGAAGCCGGCGTAGCCGACAAACCCGAGATCATGCCGCTCACGCCCCTTCTTCAATCGCATGTCGACAAGCTGGTGGCACTGCCGCATTTCCAGTCGTCATTCCAGGCGGTGCCCGTGGCCTTTGGCATGGTAGAGCTGGACAAACTGGTGGTCTACCAGCAACATGTGACTCAATCCAGTCTTCAAAAAATGACCGACTCACTACCCGGGCAGGTGTCGGAAGAAGTGCTGGCCCGGCTGTGCCTGCCCCTGACGGCAGATACCAGCAGCTTTCACGTGGCACTCGAGGAAGACGGCCGCCTTATCTTCAGTTCCGGATCGCACGATGCCCGCTTTCTAGGCGCACAGGTCATCAAACCAGCCGATATCAAAGACTTTTCCGTCAGCGGCCATGCTCAGGCAGTGATTGCCCTGAGCGTCGGTTTTACCACCAACGTACTCAATGTTGTCCGCTATGGCCCGCGCATGGTGCTGAACAACGGCTATCACCGCGCGATGGCCCTGCGGCAACTCGGCGTGACCCATGCCCCCTGCCTGATACAGGTATGCAGTCACTGGGAAGAGGTGGGACTCGCAGGGTCGAACGAGATTTATGAGAACTCCAGCGTGTACTTCAGCGCAGCGCGCCCACCGCTGCTACGCGATTACAGCAACCCTTTACTGACCCGGTCGTTTACAACACGACCCACTCACAAACAAATTCGTGTCAGTTATGACGTTGAAACAGCGCACATCGCCCATGGAAGCTGAATTTTTGAGACTAATTACCGAAAATGACCATAAAAGAGGCTGAGTAACAGGGATTCACCTGTAACAAATTGCGTTTTTGTTATTTTTTCTTTACATTTACGTCTGGCGTTTGATCAGCAAAGCAGTGAATCCTGAAAACAAACGCACGAGAGCTTTGTTGAATCTCTAAAGTTGATTAAAGGAAAAACATGCGTATCCTCACAATCGAAGAAATGGAAATGGTTGCCGGCGGATGTGGTCGCCCCAAGGCAAAAGCCCTTGGCAGGAAAAAATCCGGTGGCAAACAATCCAGCGGCGGCGGTTGCAACAAAAGCAACAGCAGCAATAGCAGCAGCGGCAGTGCGGTGACTCCCCCTCCACCACCACCCCCCCCGGCTAACGGTTGATTGGCCGCAAATCCAAACATGCCGAAAAGCCACCTCAAGGTGGCTTTTTTATTTGCTCAACAAAATTCGACCAGCTGCGACCTCAAGTCTTAATCTGGCTTGTGCCTGTGAAATCCGGGCCTGCGCAAATTGTGATCGTGCACTGGCCAATGAAATCTGAGTGGCGATCAACTCGAGTATCGAACCAACCCCCGCCTTGTAGCGACCCAGGGTGATCCGGTAACTCTGGATGGCAGAAGACAACAAAACGTTGGCCGCATCCAGATTCTGG
The DNA here is from genome assembly GCA_040388335.1 of Pseudomonadota bacterium. Taxonomy (GTDB): domain Bacteria; phylum Pseudomonadota; class Gammaproteobacteria; order Burkholderiales; family Burkholderiaceae_C; genus Polaromonas. The sequence continues at coordinate 17,845 of JAZKCB010000244.1, forward strand.
ATTTCGGATTCCAGCAGCTTGAGGTTTCTCCAGAGGTCAGACTCCACTTCCCTCTCGGCCTGCAGAATCGCCTGTTTACGGCTTCCTATCTGCGCCAGAATCTGGCCCTCACGCGCCTGTTGCTCCGCGCTGTTGAACAGCGGAATGCTGGCAACAACCGATCCGCTCACGCTGCTGTCAAACCTCCCGCCGCGAGCACTGAAATCCCGGGTACTGCCTGCGCCCAGAGCAAGCGACACGTTCACACCATCTTCAGCACGGACGGATTCAAGGCGGGAGCTCAACGCCAGAACATCGGCGCGGGCTGCTCTGAGTCTGGGGTGATCGCGCTTCACGCTCTCAAGCCACTCCATATCGAATCTGCGCGACCCGGACACAGGAAAGGCCTCCAGGAGAGGTGCAAGTTCCAGGTCCGTCGCAACCGGAAAACCCATCCCCACGGCCAGAACCCCGCGCGCAGTCTCCCATACACCTTCTCCCCGCACGCGGTCGAGTGTTGCCTGTGCAAGCGCAGTCTGCGTTTGAAGCTTCTCGGAAAGCGATGCCACCTGGGCGTCGTATTTGGCTTGAGCGACCTGAAGGCTCTGGCGCGCAACGGTCTCGGTCTCCCTGAGCGCCTCGAGACGGGAAAAAGCAGCTGCGGCCTCTACATACAGGCGCAATGCCTCGTTAATCGTATTCAATGCCGCATTCTGCTGGGCAGCACGGGCTGAACTGAGTGTTTGCCGCGATTGCTCAAGGTTGGCAGCGCGTACGCCTGAATCAAACAAGACCCAGGAAATGCCAAGGGAACCGGTACCACTTGCGCTAAGCGAACCCGAGCCGCTGTTGCTCACCGGGATACGGTTGGTTGCGAGTTCCGCATTGGCAGACACCCGGGGCCTGTAGGCAGACTTTGCCAGGTCGACACCGGCCTGCTGTTCGTCTACCAGCAGGATCGCCTGGTTGTAGAGCGGGGTCTTGCAAAGGACATGCTTCACGGTATCGAGCAAGGTCAAACGCTTCAGCATCTGTGACGAAATCTCCCTGCAGGACACGCTACCGGGCTCCGACATGCGGATGAAATCCGGCTGGGCATCTTCGTTTGACGTAGCCGGATTCGGGCCAGTCCCCACCCCTCCCGTTGAAGATCCGGACGCCAGGATATTTCGCGTGCCGGCCGCGAGATTCAGGGATCGGTCCATACGAAGCGGCACGCCTGCATCGGCGAGCGGCTGGGCATGCACGCTGCCAGCCTGCGAGGCGAGCGCCAGGGCAACCAGCCCGGCCATCTGCTTCAAGCTGACGTCAGGAGCTTTCACGCAGACAACACCGGCTGCAACGGTGCATCCAGCTCGACCTGCGCAAAATAGCCTTCAGGAGATCCGTCATAAACCACACAGCCCCGGTTCATCTCGATGACCCGTTGTGCCGCGCCTATGGTTTCGGGCCTGTGTGCGATGACGATGCGGGAGATGTTGAGGCCGGCGATCGATGCATTGACCTGCATTTCACGCCTGACATCAAGGTGGCTGGTGGCTTCGTCCAGGATCAGCACCCGCGGTTTTTTGTACAGGGCCCGTGCCAGTGTCACCCGCTGTTTCTGCCCGCCCGAAAGGACCGTGCCCATATCGCCTACCAGCGTCTGGTACCCCATAGGCATGGCCTCGATGTCCGAATCAATTGCGGCAAGCCTGGCGCACTCCTCGATATACGAAGGATCGGGTCGCGGGTCAAAGAAACAGATGTTTTCCGCAATCGACCCGGAAAAAAGGGTGTCGTCCTGCATCACGGTACCCACCATGTCGCGCCATACCTCGTGGCCCATGTGCTCAAGAGGCACACCGCCGACATGAATGCTTCCGGACGTCGGTTTGAGCACGCCCAGCAGAAGGTTGGCCAGTGTCGTTTTGCCACAGCCTGAAGACCCGGTAATCGCAACGGCCTCGCCCGGCTTGATCACCATGCTGAAGCCGTTCAGCACCCAGGGATCCTGCTCCGCATAACGAAAGCAAAGGTTTTCAATCCGTATTTCAGGTGCCTGCGAGGAGGATTGGTCTGTCAGCGTCCGGCGCGTGTTGACTTCAGCCGGCGTCAGCACAACGTCCGCAAGGCGCTCACCGTAGAGGGCCAGCATTTTCAGATCCATGAACTGATCAACCAGTCCGGTAAAGCGTGCATCAAACTGGCTGCGATAGGCTAGAAAAGCGACCAGCATGCCAATGCTGAGGTTACCTGAAAGAATCTGCGTCGCACCTACCCACAGCAGCACAATGTTAAAACCACCGCTTAACGTTGTTCTGGCGAGACCGTAGAAAATACGCAGCTTCTGGATCTTGAGGGATGCGTTTGTTTCGTTGACCAGCAGCGTCTGCCAGGCGCCGCGGCGCACCAGCTGCCTGGAGAACAGCTTGATGGTCCGCATGCCGCGTATGGTTTCAAGGTAATGCGTCGACAACGTTGCGGCACGTACGATCTGCTCTTCGGTTGCACGGTACAGCGGCTTGAACCAAACCAGGCGCAGGCCCAGATACAGGGCGACCGCCAAAACTGAAACCCATGCCAGGCTGGGGTTGTAGAGAAACATCATCCCCAACGTCAGGATGACCATCAACCCGTCAAACAATGCCTCTACAAAAGCGCCGGTCAGTACGCGCTGAATTTCATCAATCGAATTGGTACGGGAAACAATATCGCCCAGATGCCGCTTCTGGAAGTATTCGAGCGGCAGGCGCAGCAGGTGGCTGAAGATGTTGGCCTTCCACTGCACCCTCACCGACGTGCTGATGGACAGCAGGAGCCAGCTGCGCACCAGGCCGACCCCCTGCTGGATCAGCAGCAGAAGCAGAAACCCCAGCGCCAGCGTCGTCAGCAGGTTGGTGTCGCGCGACACGATCACCTGGTCCACGATCAGTTGCATGAACAGCGGACTGACGAGGACAAACACCTGAAGCACCAGCGAAAGCGTCAACAGCTGGGCCAGCGAAGGAAGGAACCCCGAAACCTGCCCTATCAGCTGCCCAAGCGAAATCGCTGTCTTTTCCTTGCGCGGCTCAAAGCCGGGATCTGGCCATAACTCGAGTGCCACGCCGGTAAACCGCTGGGACACCTCATTGAGACGAAATTTGCGCTCGCCGACATCCGGGTCGTGGATCGTCACACTCCCGCTGGACACATCCTTAAGGACGACGAAGTGATTCAGATCCCAATGAAGGATGGCCGGCAGGCGCAACTTATCAAGATCTGCAAGATCCAGCCGTACGGCCCGAAAGCCGAGTTTTTCTTCCTGCGCAAGTTTGCCCAGCGACGCCAGCGTGATGCCCTTCATGGAGATGGCATGACGCGCGCGCAGCGTCGCCAGATCGGTGATGACGCCGTGGTAGCCAAGCACCATGGCCAGGCACGCCAGGCCGCATTCGGCAGCTTCTGTCTGCAGAATCACGGGCAGGCGGCGGCGCAAGCCCAAAGACAGCGATTCAATCCAGGCCACGGCCATCCTTGTTCAACATCACATGCGACCGGAGATGCTGTAAAGCGGCTCCAGCATCCACTCATACAGACGCCGTGTTTCCTGGAGGATGTCGGCATCCAGCCGCATGCCGGCCTGCAGGGGCAACTCCTTGCCGTAGGTTATAACGCTCTGCTGGTTCAGCCTGACGGTGATTGAAAACACCGGCTCACCGGCCGGTGTATCTGGAAGGGTAAAACCAATCTGTTCTGTCGCGGGGACGGAAGCATTGGATACCGACTCGACCACTCCTTCGTACTGGCCAAATTTCTGGAAGGGATAGGACTGGTAGCGCACAAGCACCGCGTCGCCCTTGCGAACAAAACCAATCGTGCGGCTCGGTGCGTAGAGCCTTGCTTCAAGTTTGCCGTCCTGCGGGACGATATTCACAAGCGGCCGTGTCGTATCCACGGCCTGCCCGACTTCCCCGGCCACCAGGGTCGCCCTGCCCGCCTCCGGTGCCGTAATCACCACGCGCCGTCTGCCTTCAACTTCGGTCAATTCCTGCTGGGCCGAAGAAATACTGCGCTGCAGAAGCGAATTCTGATTCGCAAAGCGCATGCGCGTTGCCTCGATTTCGCGCACGGCCGTCGCCAGCTCGCGCTGCCCGGTAAGTGCCTCGCGCTGGAGCTGCTGCATTCGGGACTGCTGTTCACTCAGTTCAGCCTCCTTCTGGTAGAGCTGCTCACGCGGTATGTAGTCCTGGTCTGCAAGCCCCTGGTAACGGCTGCGCGCGTCCTGGGCAATTTTCAGGCGTATCTGCTGCTGCTCCAGCTGGCCTTGCACGGCAGCGGCTTCGGCGCGGAGTATGCCCACCCGGCGCTCCAGCAGGTTGACGTCACCCGTCTCAACCGTGCGGTTTCTGGCGATCTCGGCTTCGAGCGATTTTTTGCGCTCATCAACCTGCGCGCCTATGTCCATCTGTATTTCACGCGATCCCGAGCCCACGCGATCACTGCTCAGGACATAAAGTACATCGCCCTTCTTAACCGCCTGCCCCTCGACAACGGCCTTTGCGATCACCACGCCAGGTTGTGGCGTGAAAACACGAATCACACCCGCTGACGGCACCAGCTGACCCGTGACTGTTGATCGACGGGTGTAACTCCCCAAAGTCATGAAGAGCACAACCGCCAGCCCAATGACCGCAGAAAGCCCGGCAAACCACGACATGGAGACACGCGGGTTCAGAACAATCTGACCCAATGCGCTGGTGCTACGCGCTTCCAGAACTTCCTCGCGAAAGAGCCTGGTTTCCGGTTGGGGTGATGGAGGTGGGTTGGTCAAATCAGCCTGCGCTTGCAAAATGTTACAAATCGCACGCTGATTTTAGTCGAGGGTCACCGCTATGCAACCCTTGGGGGAGCGGCGTGGCGCAAATGCTAATCAGGCTGCGGCAGGGACTTGGCAGGCGGAGAGGTTCGGGCCTTCTCGTCACGTTCATGCCTGGCCTGGCGCTCTTTGGCTTTTTCCTGCCGTTCGTTGAATTTACGGACTTCCTCCTGGCTGCTGGCCTGCTTGCTTGAGCGGCCGGATGCCTTTTCCTGGTTACTTTTTACTTTGGCAGCCGCCGAGTCGGCACTGGCTTTTTCATTCGATGTCAATGTCTCACGATCGGCATTTTTCTGTTTTTCGCGCGCCATGCGTTCATCGAAGTCTTTCAGCGCCGAAGCACGCCTGTCTGCAGCTTCCTGCTGCTTGTCTGCAGAGGACTTTTCTTCGGTCTTGCGGATCTGCTCCGCCGCGCGGGCTTTTCTGTCCTGCTCGTCGAGGGACACTTCCTGCCGCCTTAAATCGGCCAGCGCTTCGCGGCGCCTGGGCTTGATGCTATCCAGGCAATTGTTCACCAGGAATTTTTTATAGCAGGCAGCTTCCTCTGCAGTGAAGCCCGCCTCCAGACGTGCACGTTCGGAATTGATACGCGCACGCTCCACCTCAGCCATGGAGGCTGATGCGGGGGCTGCGGCTGGCGCAAGCTGCGCCTGTGCAGCAAACGCCACTGGCAACAGCATCAAAAAGAAAATCTTCTTCATGTCAATGTTGTGTCTACATCCCGGCGCTCAAGCGCCAGATACTCGGCAGACTGCATTTCCTCCAGTCGTGAAACAGTTCGGGGAAATTCGTGGGCCAGTGGTCCTTCCGTGTACAACGCGTCAGGCCCAACCTGTGCCGACATGATGAGTTTTACGCGCCTGTCGTAAAGCACGTCTATCAGCCATGTAAAGCGCCTGGCTTCTGAAGACATTCTGAGCGGCATGGCGGGCACATCACTCAGGAAAACTGTGTGGAACTGTGTCGCGATTTCAAGATAATCATTTTGCGACCTGGGGCCGCCGCACAGGGTTTTGAAGTCAAACCACACCAACCCACCAGCTTTGCGCCTGGCATGAATCTGCCTTGATTCAATATGCAGGACCGGATTTTCGTCAGGCGATTCGGCCAGTTTGTTAAAAGAGTCCCTCATCTCGGCATCAGCCTTCGCGCCAAGGGGCATGTGATACAGCGTCAATAGCTCCATCGTGCGGCGGCGATAGTCCGTACCGTTGTCAACATTGACAATTTCAAGCCTGTCTTTCAACAGCTCGATCGCCGGCAGCACGCGGTCCCGGTGCATGCCGTTGGGGTACAGGTCATCCGGCTGGAAATTGGATGTTGTGACAAAACCGACGCCGTTATCGAACAGCGCAGCCAGCAGGCGGTGAAGGATCAGTGCGTCGGTGATGTCTGCGACATGAAACTCGTCGAAGCAGATCAGGCGATAGCGTTTGGACATGCGCTTGCCGAGCTCGTCGAGCGGGTCAGCGGTGCCCTGCAAGTCCCGCAACTCACGATGCACCTCACGCATGAACTCGTGAAAATGCAGCCGCGTCTTGCGGTTGAGCGGCACGGCGTTGAAAAAGCAATCCATGAGGAAGCTCTTGCCGCGCCCCACCCCCCCAAACATGTAGACCCCCCGGGGGATCTGCGGGCGATTGATCAGCTTCTTGAAGGCATTGGAGCGCTGGGCCTTGAACTGCGCCCATTCGCTGGCGCAACGCTCCAGCGCCTCCACAGCCCGCAACTGGGCGGGGTCACTCGCGTAACCCCGCGCTACAAGCTCAGCCTCGTAGGCTGCGCGAACCGGACCTGTCACCCGTCGATGCCGCTTAGAAATTCAGGGTGCGTTTTTCCACCGCCAGCGCCGCCTCTTTGGTGGCTTCGCTCAGCGATGGATGGGCATGGCAGATGCGCGCGATATCTTCACTGCTGGCGCGGAACTCCATCGCCACCACACATTCGGCAATCAGCTCACTGGCCATTGGGCCGACGATGTGCACGCCGAGGATTTCATCGGTGGTCGCATCCGCCAGCATCTTGACCATGCCGGTGGTGTCACCCAATGCACGGGCGCGGCCATTCGCCAGGAACGGAAAGGTACCTGCCTTGTAGGCACGGCCCGCGGCCTTGAGCTGTTCTTCGGTCTGGCCAACCCATGCGATTTCCGGGTTGGTGTAGATGACCCAGGGGATGGTGTTGAAGTTGACATGCCCGTGCTGGCCAGCAATACGCTCGGCGACAGCAACGCCCTCTTCTTCAGCCTTGTGCGCCAGCATGGGGCCTCGCACCACGTCGCCAATGGCCCAGACGTTCGGCAGGTTGGTCTTGCAGTCGCCATCGACCACAATCGCGCCGCGCTCGTCCAGCTTCAGGCCCACCGCTTCAGGCGCCAGGCCGATGGTATTGGCCACGCGACCGATGGAGATGATGAGCTTGTCGACTTCCAGCGTCTGGGCTTCGCCCTTGGCGTCAAGATAGGCAACGCTCACGCCCATCTTGCCGTTGTTTTTGACTTCACCAACCTTGACGCCCAACGCAATCTTCAGGCCCTGTTTGTCGAAGGCTTTTTTCGCTTCCTTCGCGATCTGCTGGTCGACTGCACCCAGGAAGGTGGGCAGGCCTTCCAGCACCGTGACTTCAGCACCCAGACGGCGCCAGACAGAACCCATCTCCAGGCCAATCACACCGGAGCCGATGAGGCCCAGCGTCTTTGGTACGGCGCCAATGCGCAAGGCACCGTCGTTCGAAAGAATGTTCTCTTCATCAAACGGTGCGCCAGGTAGCGCGCGGGCATTGGAGCCGGTGGCCACGATGATGTGTTTGCCGGAAATGGTTTCTTCTGCAGCGCCAGCCACCTTGATGTCGTACAGGTCGTCTTTCGCAGCCACAAAAGAACCGCGGCCATGGAAGAACGTGACCTTGTTTTTCTTGAACAGGTAAACAATGCCGTCATTGTTCTGCTTGACGACGGTGTCCTTGCGGGCAATCATCTTTGCCACATCAAGGCCCAGGCCCTTGACCTCAATGCCGTGGTCGGCAAAGTGGTGGCTGGCATGGTCGTAATGCTCGGACGACTGCAAAAGGGCCTTGGAAGGAATGCAGCCAACGTTGGTGCAGGTACCGCCCAGTGCCGGGCCGCCCTTGGCGTTCTTCCACTCGTCGATACAGGCCACATTAAAGCCCAGCTGGGCCGCACGGATGGCGGCGATGTAGCCACCAGGACCGCCACCGATGACGATCACGTCGAATTGTTTTGACATGCGGATTTCCTCTTACAGGTCGAACAACAGGCGTGCGGGATCTTCCAGCGCTTCCTTCATGGCCACCAGGCCCAGAACAGCTTCGCGGCCGTCGATGATGCGGTGGTCATAGGACATGGCGAAGTAGTTCATGGGGCGAACGACAACCTGGCCGTTTTCGACCATGGCGCGGTCCTTGGTAGCGTGCACGCCGAGGATGGCGCTTTGCGGCGGGTTGATGATGGGGGTGGACATCATGGAACCGAAAGTGCCGCCGTTGCTGATGGAGAAAGTGCCGCCGGTCATGTCTTCAATGCCCAGCTTGCCGTCCTTGGCCTTCTGGCCGAATTCAGCGATCTTCTTTTCAATATCGGCAAAGCTCATCTGGTCTGCATTGCGCAGGATGGGCACCACCAGGCCGCGTGGCGAACCGACGGCGATACCGATGTCGAAGTAACCGTGGTAGACCACGTCATTGCCGTCCACCGAAGCGTTGAGCACCGGGTATTTCTTGAGCGCGTGAACCGCCGCCTTGACGAAGAAGCTCATGAAGCCGAGCTTGACGCCATACTCTTTTTCAAACTTTTCCTGGAAGCGCTTGCGCATGTCCATCACCGGCGCCATGTTGACTTCATTGAAGGTCGTGAGGATGGCATTGGTCGATTGCGACTGCAGCAGACGCTCGGCGATACGGGCGCGCAGGCGGCTCATGGGCACGCGCTGCTCGGGGCGATCACCCAGGTCGGATGTACGGGAAGGTGCGGACACCTGCGGCAGGGCCTTGGTCGGCGCGCCCGTAGGAATCGCAGCCGCTGCAGGTTGCGCCGCAGCACCGAGCACATCGCCCTTGGTGACGCGGCCGTCCTTGCCAGTACCGGATACAGAGCCAGCAGCCATGTTGTTGTCTGCCATCAGCTTGGCAGCGGCGGGCATGGGCACGCCGGCCATGGCACCACCGGTCGCTGCAGGTGCGGGAGCCGGCGCAGCGGCTTGCGCTGGCGCAGGCGCCGAAGCGGCAGCAGCCGATGCCGGGGCCGCTGCAGCGCCCTTGCCTTCGGTGTCGATTTTGGCAATGAGCTGCTCGGCGGCTACCGTACCGCCGTCGGCCACCAGTATTTCGGTGATGACACCAGCGGAAGGCGCAGGCACTTCCAGCACGACCTTGTCGGTCTCGATCTCGATCAGGATTTCATCGACAGCAACTGCGTCTCCGACTTTTTTCTTCCACTGCAGCATGGTGGCTTCCGCCACGGATTCAGACAGCTGGGGAACTTTGACATCTACGATAGCCATGGTTTTCTTTCAGTATTTCTTGTGTTCATGTAGGCGTTGCTGCGACCTTATTTGGTCAGCACAAAGCCCTTGAGCTTGGCAAAAGCACCGTCGACCAGCGCCTTTTGCTGTTCCTGGTGCAGGTGTGAATAACCCACAGCAGGAGAAGCGGAAGCGGCACGTCCCGAGTAGCCCAGCTTTTGGCCTTCGAGCATGTTTTCGTGGATGTAATGCTGCACGAAGAACCAGGCGCCCTGGTTCTGCGGCTCGTCCTGGCACCAGACTATGTCAGTGGCGTTGGGGTATTTCTTCAGCTCGGCAGAGAAAGCCTTGTGCGGGAAAGGATAAAGCTGCTCGATACGGATCAGCACCGTGTCGTCAAAACCTTTTTCTTCGCGCTTCTTGGCCAGGTCGTAATACACCTTGCCCGAGCAGGCAACAATGCGCTTGACCTTGTCGGCCTTCTTGATGATGTCTTCCTTCTGCTCGGGGATCACCGTCTGGAAACCGCCCTTGGTGAACTCGGACAGCGGCGAGGTCGCGTCCTTGTTACGCAGCAGCGACTTCGGCGTCATGATGACCAGCGGCTTGCGCAGGTTGCGCACCATCTGGCGGCGCAGAACGTGGAAGATCTGGCTGGCCGTCGTCGGTTGCACCACCTGCATGTTGGTGTCTGCCGACAGCTGCATGAAACGTTCAAGACGTGCCGAGCTGTGCTCGGGGCCCTGGCCTTCGTAACCGTGCGGCAGCATCAGCGTGATGCCGTTGACGCGGCCCCACTTGACTTCACCGGACGCGATGAACTGGTCGATCACGACCTGCGCGCCGTTGGCGAAATCGCCGAACTGTGCTTCCCAGATCACCAGAGTGTTGGGGTCGTTCGACGCGTAGCCGTATTCAAAAGCCAGAACGGCCTCTTCGGAAAGGATGGAGTCGATGACCACAAACGGTGCCTGTTTGTCGGCCACGTTTTGCAGCGGCACATAGGTGCCGGTGTCGAACTTTTCACGATTCTGGTCGTGAATGACGGCATGACGGTGCGTGAAAGTGCCGCGGCCGCAATCTTCGCCCGACAGGCGGACCGGGTAGCCGCTGGCGACCAGCGAGGCAAACGCCATATGCTCGCCCATGCCCCAGTCCACCGGCACATCACCGCGGCCCATGGCTGCGCGGTCGTCATAGACCTTCTTGACCAGCTGGTGCGGCGTGACGGTTGGCGGAATCGTCGTGATTTTTTCAGCAATGCGCTTCCACTCGGCCATGGGGATGGCGGTTTCGCCGGCGTCCGTCCACTTCTTGCCGAGGTAAGGGCTCCAGTCCACCGCGTACTTGCTCTTGAAGTTGGTGATGACGGGGTCAAACGTGCTCTTGCCTGCGTCCAGTGCGGCGCGCACGGCCTTGACCATGTCGTCGCCCAGCGTGTCGCCCATGCCCTGCGCGGACAGCTTGTCGGCGTACAGCTTGCGGGTGCCGGGGTGTTGCGCGATCTTTTTGTACATCAGCGGCTGGGTCAGCGCAGGCGTGTCCTGCTCGTTATGGCCCAGTTTGCGGAAGCAGATGATGTCGACCACGACGTCCTTCTGGAACTCCATGCGGAATTCGAGCGCGAGCTGGGTGGCCAGCACCACGGCCTCAGGATCATCGCCGTTGACGTGCAGCACCGGCGCTTCGATCATCTTGACGACGTCGGAGCAATACAGCGTCGAGCGGCTGTCGCGTGGGTCAGAGGTGGTGAAACCGATCTGGTTGTTGATGACGATGTGCACGGTACCGCCGGTGAAATAACCGCGGGTTTCGGCCAGCGCCAGCGTTTCCATCACAACGCCCTGCCCGGCAAAGGCGGCGTCACCGTGCACCAGCACGGGCAGAACCTGCAGGCCCTTGGGGTCGGCGCGGCGGTCCATGCGCGAACGCACGGAACCTTCAACGACGGGGTTCACGATTTCAAGGTGCGACGGGTTGAACGCCAGCGTCAGGTGGACCGGGCCGCCAGGCGTCGTCACGTCGGAGCTGAAACCCTGGTGGTACTTCACGTCACCGCTTGGCAGGTCTTCAGGTGCGGTGTGGTCGAACTCGGCAAACAGGTCCGCAGGCACCTTGCCCAGGGAGTTCACCAGCACGTTCAGGCGGCCGCGGTGGGCCATGCCGATGACGATTTCCTGCACGCCGATTTCACCGCCGCGCTGGATCAACTCGTCCATGGAGGCGATGAAACTTTCGCCGCCTTCCAGAGAGAAGCGTTTCTGGCCGACGTACTTGGTGTGGAGGAATCGCTCCAGGCCTTCGGCCGCGCTCAGGCGGTCGAGGATGTGGAGCTTCTTTTCCTTGGACAAACTGGGCTTGCTGCGGATCGCTTCCAGCTTTTGCTGCCACCAGCGCTTCTGGTTCTGGTCGGTGATGTAGTTGGTCTCGGCACCAATCGTGCCGCAATAGGTTTCACGCAGCGCGTTCATGAGCTCGCGCAGGCTCATGGTGTCTTTGCCGAAGAAGGTATTGCTGGTGTTGAAAACCGTTTCCTGGTCGGCATCGCTGAAGCCGTAGAAGGACAGCTCGAGTTCGGGAATCTTGTCGCGCTCGGTGCGCTTGAGCGGGTCGAGGTCAGCCCAGCGTGCGCCGACGTTACGGTAGGCGGCGATCAGTTGCTGGACGGCCGTGCGCTTGCGGCCCATTTCAGAGTCGGCGCCACTGGCGACCACAACCCGGGTCTGGCCCTGTTTGGCGCGCTCTGCGAATGCGTTGATGACGGGCATGTGCGGCACGTCTTTGGCATTGCTGCCGTCAACGGCGGGAACGTGCTGGAGTGCGTCGAAATACTCGCGCCAGGTGTCGGGCACGCTGCCAGGGTTGGCGAGGTAGTTTTCGTACATCTCTTCGACATAGGGCGCGTTGCCGCCGAAGAGATAGGTATTGCCGCTGTAAGCAGCATAAATCGATGATGCAGACGTGGGTGACTGCGGGTTTGAACTCATTTTTCGCTGACCTCCGTTTCCCTTGAGGAAACATTAGCTGGCCACAACAGGATATGGCTGGGTTGATTAACCTTCCGCTATCACGGCTGGACCGATTTGCGGATGCGACTGTGGCAGGAAGGGCCTTCAGAAACACCC
>JAZKCB010000245.1:0-12024 GCA_040388335.1 Pseudomonadota bacterium
TTGAAAAACGCTACGCGAGCTTAACTGTGTGTCCGTGAGATTGGGGGAATCCCAGGCTGCCAAATTAGCTCAAGAGCAACGAGACTATATTTCGGGCGGAATTCCAATTCCCACAGCTGGCGGGCAACCTGCTCTGAAGAAAAGCCTCTAAGTGTTCCGCAAACTGTTCCACAAAGCGTGCCACAATGGCATCTGCAATTTTTTGAAAGCCTTTATCTATGCGGGTTTCAAGAGAGTAGGGGGTGGCTTGTTGGCCCCCCATCAGCCACCCCAAAAATTTAAAAATCCCAGTGTTGCCCGAACGGTATCACTGGTTTTTTTTCGCCCCTGGCCGTCGCACACGGGCGTTGATGCCGGATTGGCAGCGTCATCTTCATGCACGCAAGCACGGTCAAATCAGCGTCATAAACTAAGAGGGTGGGCATATGCAATTAAAAGGGCTGGCGGCAACAACCTGGATCATGTGCGTGATGAACCTCGCGGGCTTCGTCATGGTCGAGTGGGACTCGCCCGGCGCCATGGGTCAGGCAATTTTTTATGGCGTCCTGATTGCTGCAACTTACATCGTTTTGTGGTTTTACTGGAAGCGAAAAAACTGGGCGCGGATTCTGGTAATGCTTGGGGCCGTCATTTCTGTGGTGAACCTGATCTTCATCCACGAGGTCAACCTCCCGACGCAAATCGTGATCATTCTCGAGTTTGTTTTTGGCGTCTACATGCTCTGGTGGCTGAACACCTATGCCGTCAAGGCGTACTTTCAGGCGACTGAAGCATAGCTCTGGGCCAGTCATCCTGGCGATAGCGGCGTAGGTTCAAAAACGTACCAGAGCGTGTGAAAGAGGCAGGGTTTCTCTGCTATCAATTAAATAGCTTCTCACGCCCGTATTTATTGGTCTGGAGGCTAATTTGATGCCTGAAAATGGCTTTTCCGGGTCATTTTCAACCCTTTTGGAGCCGCTTTGCAGGCTGTAAAACCTGCTTGAGGCGAATTTTTAATGTATACGGCAAAAATTTAACGTATACATTAAAAAATGTCAGACTGAGCCAAAACTCGTGCCTCAATTCACCATCACCAGCTTGCCCTTGACTCCGCGTGAACCCATGTGGGCGTAGGCGGCCTTGAGGTCTGTCATGGGCATGGTGCTATCGATAACGGGTTTGATCTTGCCCTGGCCGTACCAAGTGGCGAGCTCCTGCATCATGGCGGCGTTGGCTTTGGGCTCCTGTTTGGCAAAGCCGCCCCAGAACACGCCGACGATGGAGGCACCCTTGAGCAGGGGCAGGTTGAGGGGGATGGAAGGTGTGGGGCCTGATGCAAAGCCGATGACGAGATAACGGCCGCGCCAGGCGATGGATCGGAAGGCGGGCTCGCTGAAGTCGCCGCCTACAGGGTCATAGATTACGTCGGGGCCTTTGCCGTCTGTGAGGGCCTTGATTGCATCGCGTAGGTTCTCTTTGCTGTAGTTGATGGTGGCGTCTGCGCCTATGGACTTGCAGAATGCGCATTTCTCGTCGGTTGATGCTGCTGCGATGACCTTTGCGCCAACGGCCTTGGCGATCTGTATGGCGGAGGTGCCGACACCGCCTGCTGCACCCAGCACCAGCACGGTCTCGCCAGCCTTGAGCTGCGCGCGGTCAATCAGCGCGTGATGCGAAGTGGCGTAAATCATGATGAAGGCGGCGGCGTCGACAAACGGAAAGCCCGGCGGCAAGGGCATGCACAGTGCGGCTGGGGCGATGGTGTGGGTGGCAAAGCCGCCGGTACCCGAGAGGCAGGCGACATGCTGGCCAACCTTGAGGTGGGTGACGCCCTGGCCGACGGCCTGCACGATGCCAGCGTATTCGGAACCCGGCACAAAGGGCAGGGGCGGCTTCATCTGGTACTTGTTCTGCACGATCAGCAGGTCGGGGAAGTTCAGGCTGGCGGCCTTGATCTCTATCAGCACCTCGCCGGCTTTGGGCTCCGGGGTGGGCAGTTCCTTCCAGGTCAGCGCATCGACCCCCACAGGGTTTTCACAAAGCCAGGCATGCATGGTTGTCTCCGTTCGTCGTCTGTTGATGGCAATGCAGCATCATAGGCAAAACAAAGCTTGAAACATGTACTTGAAGGAGTCGAATCGCCCTCGACTGTCGCCCCAGTGACCTGGGACAGGCCCTAGAATCAAACCATGAAAATTCTGATCAGCAACGATGACGGTTACCAGGCACCGGGCATTGTTGCCCTGTACGAGGCGCTCAAGGATGTGGCCGATGTTGAAGTCGTCGCCCCCGAGCAGAACAACAGCGCCAAGTCCAACGCGCTGACCCTGCATTCCCCCATGTATGTGCAGACGGCGCCCAACGGTTTTCGCTACATCAATGGCACGCCTGCCGACTGTGTGCACATCGCCATGACAGGGCTGCTGGGCTACCGGCCGGACCTGGTGGTCTCGGGCATTAACAACGGCGCCAACATGGGCGATGACACTATTTATTCGGGTACTGTGGGCGCGGCCATGGAAGGGTATCTTTTTGGGATCCCTGCGATTGCGTTTTCCCAAACCGAAAAAGGCTGGGCGCATATCGATGCGGCAGCGCAGCGGGCGCGTGACCTGGTGCTGCAGCTCATGCCCACGCTTGAAGTGATTGCCGAAGGAAAGGCGCCCAGCATTGAACCCTGGCTGCTCAATGTAAACATTCCCAACCTGCCGTATCAACAGATCCAGGGCGTGAAGGTGGCGCGCCTGGGCCGCCGTCACGCAGCTGAGCGGGTCATCACCCAGACCAGCCCGCGTGGTGAAACCATGTACTGGATAGGCAGCGCCGGCCCGGTCAAGGATGAAGGCGAGGGCACAGACTTTCATGCGACCAAAAAAGGCTTTGTGGCCATCACGCCGCTGCATGTGGACCTGACCGACCATGAGCGCCTGCCTTACTGGGCGCAGTCTTTTGACCAGCCGGCCGCGCAGGCCGCAGTCACCCTGACCCAAACTGCATGAGGCAAGCGGGTAAACCACCGGTGCCAACGCCGCCGAAGGGCGCGGCGATTGCTGCACGTCCCTCATTTCCGGTGCAGCTCAAGCCGGCGGCAGGCATGCCGACCGCGAATAAAAACATGACGGTGCCGGCGCGCGCCAACGCCGCCGCTGGCCCTGCCAATACTGTAAAGGTTGCGCAAAAGCCGGTGCCCAGCGGCATTGGCCTGGATTCGCATGCGGTGCGCGCGCGTATGGTTCAAAAGCTCGCAGCGCAGGGCGTGACGGACCCGCAGGTGCTGGCTGCCATGGGCCAGGTTGAGCGGCATCGCTTTGTAGACAGCGCCCTGGTCAACCAGGCTTATGAAGACACCAGCCTCCCGATTGGCCTGGGACAGACGATTTCAAAACCGAATGTTGTGGCGCGCATGCTGGAACTGCTCATGCGCAGCAACGAGAGCCGCCAGGGCAAGCTGGGCCGCGTACTTGAGATTGGCACCGGCTGTGGTTACCAGGCGGCGGTTCTTGCGCAGCTGGCGCAAGAGGTCTACAGCATTGAGCGTTTGCGCGGCCTGCATGACAAGGCGCGTGACAACCTCAGGCCGCTTCGCCTGCCGAATGTGCACCTGATGTTTGGCGACGGCATGATCGGTTATGCCAAGGGTGCGCCGTATGCGGCCATCATTTCGGCCGCAGGAGGCGAGAATATTCCCGGTACCTGGATTGATCAGCTGGCCATGGGCGGCAGGCTGGTCGCGCCGCTGCAGTCCACCAACGGCACACAGGCACTGGTGGTGGTGGACAAGACGCCGCAAGGGGTCAAGCAGACCCTGCTGGAGGCGGTGCACTTTGTACCTTTAAAATCAGGCACAAGCTGACACGAGGTCGAACCGGCTGCTTTATCGCCGGTGTGTCCATCAAAAAAGCAATCAAACAAATTACAGGGTGCAACATGGCAACTTTCCAAACTTCGCTACCTGAAAAGAACCGAAATTCATATCGCGTCGCAGGGCTGGCCTGCCTGATGGTCGTCGTTCTGCTGGCCGCAGGCTGCAGTTCACGCTCGCTCATACCTGCACCTGTCGAAGATCGCGGCACGGGCACGTCACGCGCTCCCGTTGGGGCGATAGATCCAGGTACTGTCAAGCAGCCGCCCGGCTTCGAAAACGCGGGCAAACCGGGCTACTACACCGTCAAGCCAGGCGATACGCTGATTCGCATTGGCCTGGACACAGGCCAGAACTGGCGCGACGTGGTGCGCTGGAACAACCTTGAGAACCCCAACCTGATTGAAGTCGGCCAGGTGCTGCGCGTTGTTCCGCCGACCAGTGAGAACCCGCTGGTGGTGGCGCGGCCGGTGACGTCCGGCGTGGCGAATGCCAGTACTGGCACCACGCCACCGGCCCCTGTTGCCAGTGCGGCGCGGCCTGCTTCTTCGCCCGCCTCCAGTCAGCCAGCGTCTGCCGGCGAAGATGACCTGGCGTTCATCTGGCCGGCGCAAGGCACACTGGTTGCCGGGTTTGATGAGGTCAAGAACAAGGGTTTTGATATCTCGGGCAAAGCCGGTGACCCTATCCTCGCGTCTGCGGATGGCCGCGTCGTGTATGCCGGTGCCGGTCTGCGCGGCTATGGCAACCTCATCATCCTCAAGCACAACAACACCTTCCTTACCGCCTATGCGCACAACCAGACTTTGCTGGTGAAAGAAGACCAGACCGTGAAGAAGGGCCAGAAGATAGCCGAAATGGGCAACAGCGACGCTGATCGTGTGAAGCTCCACTTTGAAGTGCGCCGCCAAGGCAAGCCGGTGGACCCCGCAAGGTATTTGCCCGCGAAGTAAGGGCTTTGACTCCCCCAAAAAAGAGGCCGCTGTACGGCCTCTTTTTTATGCTCTGAACACTCTCAGCCATGGGCGATTTTGGGTGTTGGGCAGATGGCAAAAACAGCACCTGAGACAATCCATTCATGTCAGAAGAAAACCAGAACCTGCCGCCTGCAGATGCGGCAAAAGAATACCCGCCGGATATCCTCACCATCGAGTCGCTGGATATCGAAGCCCAGGGCATTGCGCACAGGGAAGACGGCAAGGTCGTCTTCATCGAAGGCGCATTGCCTTTTGAGCGCGTAACCGCCAGTGTCTTCCGTAAAAAAGCCAGCTTTGAAAAAGCCACGCTGATGGCGATTCATCGCGAGTCGTCCCAGCGCGTGCGCCCGGGTTGCCCGCACTTCGGCATGCACACCGGTGCATGCGGCGGCTGCAAGATGCAACATCTGCATGTGAGTGCGCAGGTCGCGGTCAAGCAGCGCGTGCTGGAAGACAACCTCTGGCACATTGGCAAGCTGAAAGCCGAAAACCTGCTGCGCCCCATTGAAGGGCCGGCCTGGGGCTATCGTTATCGCGCCCGCCTGTCGGTGCGTTATGTGCGCAAGAAGGGCGCCGTACTGGTCGGCTTTCATGAGCGCAAGAGCAGCTACGTCGCCGACATGAATGTCTGCCCGGTGCTGCCGCCGCACGTAAGCGCCATGCTTCTGCCGCTGCGTGAGCTGATTGCCAGCATGGACGCCAAAGAAAAAATTCCGCAGATTGAACTGGCCTGTGGCGATGACGTGATAGCCATGGTGCTCAGGCATATGGAGCCGCTCAGTGGCGGTGATCTTCTCAAACTGCGTGAATTTGCAAAAGGGCACGCAGGCTTGCAATGGTGGTTGCAGTCTGGCGGGCTGGATACCGTCAAGCTGCTCGATGATGCCGTGCAGGAACTGAATTACGGCCTGCCCGAGTTTGGCGTGGTCATGCCCTTCAAGCCCACTGACTTCACGCAGGTCAACCCACACATCAACCAGGTGCTGGTGTCCCGGGCGCTGCGTCTGCTCGATGTCAAGCCGCATGAGCGCGTGATTGACTGGTTTTGCGGCCTGGGCAACTTCACACTGCCGCTGGCGACACGTGCACGCGAGGTGGTGGGCATTGAAGGCAGCGAGGTGCTGGTCGCACGTTCGCGCGAAAACTTTGAGCGAAACAAGGGTGCCAGCCGCGTCCGTGGCGCCTTGTCACCCACCAGTTTTGTGGCACGCAACCTGTTTGAAATGACGCCCGCGATGCTTGCAAGGGACGGCGCTGCTGGAAAATGGCTGGTGGACCCACCGCGCGAAGGCGCATTCGAACTCTTCAAGTCACTGGCTGCACTGCATCAGCAACTGGTGACGGGGGTGCCTTGCGACGACGGCAAAGACCAGCAAAGCCTTGTACTGGGCGACTGGGTATTGCCCGAACGTATTGTGTATGTGAGTTGCAATCCGGCCACGCTGGCACGCGATGCAGGCGTGCTGCTGGAGAGTGGGGCTTATCGCTGCACTTCGGCGGGTGTCGTCAACATGTTTCCGCACACGGCGCACGTGGAGAGCATCGCTGTATTCGACAGGATATAAAAAAAGGGCCGTAAGGCCCTTTTTTGTTTGGCGCAGTGATGCTTAATCGCGTTCGCCGCCGAAGATGCCCAGCAGCATCAGCAGGTTCTGGAAAATGTTGAACAGGTCCAGATAGATGGCGAGGGTGGCACTGATGTAGTTCGTCTCACCGCCATCAATGACCTGCTTGAGGTCATACAGCAGGTAGGCGCTGAAAATGGCAATTGCCAGCGTGCTGATCACGGCCATGCCCATGGTGGATGCGACAAAGATGTTGACTACGGAGGCGACGATCAAAACCAGCACCCCGGCAAACAGCCATTTGCCCATGCCGCTGATGTCGCGCTTGATGACTGTTGCAACGCTGGCCATCACAAACATCACGCCTGCCGTGCCGGCAAATGCGGTCATGACGAGGGACGCGCCGTTGCTGTAGCCCAGCACCATGGCGATCATGCGCGAGAGCATGAGGCCCATGAAGAAGGTAAAGCCCAGCAACACGGGGACGCCCGCTGCGGAGTTTTTGGTTTTCTCGATGGCGAAGATAAAACCGAAGGCGCCCGCCAGGAACACAATCATCCCGAGTCCGCCGGTCAGGGCCACGGTGATGCCGGTTGTCACGCCAATCCAGGCGCCCAGGACGGTCGGCAGCAGGCTCAGGGCCAGCAGCCAGTAAGTGTTGCGCAAAACCTTGTTGCGCTGTTCGCTGGAGGCTGCCAGGCCGTAGTCAATGGTTTGGACGTTTTCAGTCATGAGCGTTATCTCCTTGGAGCCAGCAAATGCAGGCAGCTTTATTTTAGGGCGCACATCTGCTTTTTCAACGATGGGGCACTTCCTATTTTCAGCAGGGGTTTCCGGAAACGCCCGTAATGGCGATTTGACTCGCTACAGGCCAAAAAAGTGCCCAAATTTGCGTATGCTCAGGGGTTTCGCAGCAACAACTCCTAGAGAAAACCATGAAATCAAAAGCAGTGCTTGAATTCGCCGACATCAAGGCCATCGCCGCAGCCGCAGAAGCCGAGGCCGTCAAGAACAATTGGGCCGTAACGATTGCCATCGTAGATGACGGCGGTCATTTGCTGCACCTGCAGCGTCTCGATAACGCGCCTCCTGCTTCGGCGCATATAGCCCCCGCAAAGGCCAATACGGCAGCCTTGGGCCGGCGCGAAAGCAAGACCTATGAAGACATGATCAATGGCGGCCGCGTGTCATTTCTGAGCGCACCGACTATTCAGGGCATGCTCGAAGGTGGTGTTCCCATGATGAAGGACGGCCAGTGCATAGGCGCCGTGGGCGTGAGCGGCGTGAAGTCCAATGAAGATGCGCAGATTGCACGTGCCGGTATGGCGGCCATTGGCCTTTGAGCTTGGCGCCTTTTGGCAAGCATGAAAAGGCCGGCTTGATGCCGGCTTTTTTGTTTGCGTTGCGGAGAAAGGTGCGTGAAAAAAAAGCCTGGCTAAACGACTTTTAAAAAGTCTGTGGCTGGCAAAAACGATCTTGGAGGCTGGTCAGAGCCCCGGATCGCCCCACGATGAAAGCGGTGCAGTGTGACTCATGGAAGCCGCACGCATGTCTGGTTTATTTGGTGAGAATCAGCTTGCCCAAGCGGGTAGCCTGGAGGCGGTAGGTTGAGCCGTTGTGCGTAATCTCTACAGTCTTCTGACCACGCAGAATGTCATCGCTGTTCATGCAGGCCTGGTTGGCACCGGACGCCATGCCGCCTGATACCTCTGGCTGAGTATCTGGCACACAGGTCGAAGATCGCGGAATGCTGAGGGGACTGGACATAGGCATCGCTGTAGACATAAAGATTAAGCTTATTAGTACCACTCTAATTTGATGAGTTAATGATAACTATTCGCATTTAAAAGTCAAGTGAGTTTTAGCTTTTTACAAAATCTTTTACAAAATTCTGTTCAATGACCAGATTACCCGGTGCCCTCAGTTTTTGGGTTCGGTGATAAAACCTATCTTGCGCAGCCCGGCCTGCTGCGCAGCCGCCATGGCCTGCGCCACGCGCTCATAACGCACCGCCTTGTCACCGCGAATATGCAGGTCAGGTTGCGGGTTCTGCGCCGCAGCAGCCTTGAAAAGCGGCACCAGTTGTTCGTCGGTCACAGGCGCTTCATTGATGTAATACGTGCCCTGTGCGTCAACTGTCAGGCGTATCGTTTCAGGCTTGATGTTCTGCGCCTCGTTCGTTGCGCGCGGAAGATCAATGTTCACCGAGTGTTTCATCACCGGGATGGTGATGATGAAGATGATGAGCAAAACCAGCATGATGTCCACCATGGGCGTCATGTTGATTTCGTTCATCACCTCGTCGCTGTCGTCCTGTGTTCCAAAAGCCATGATGGGTCTCTTTCAACTCAGGATTTTTTGGCCATTGGCAGCACTTTGGCCGAGCCGCCAGCGCTGACGCGGGCGCCGGTCACAAAGTAGGCGTGCATGTCATGGGCAAAGCGGTTGAGCTTTTGCAGCACGCCCTTGTTGCCACGCACCAGCGCGTTGTAGCCCAGCACTGCCGGAATCGCCACGGCGAGACCGAGGGCCGTCATGATCAGCGACTCGCCAATCGGACCTGCCACCTTGTCGATCGTGGCCTGGCCCGCCGCGCCTATGGACAGCAGCGCATGGTAAATACCCCAGACTGTTCCGAAGAGGCCTACAAACGGCGCAGTGGAACCAACCGACGCAAGAATGGCCAGGCCGGACTGCAGCCTGGATGTGAATTCATCGATGGCATTACGCAAGGTGCGCGTGACCCAGTCGCTGACATCCAGCGTGTCATGCAGTTGGGCCTTGGTGTTGCGGTGATGCAGGGTTGCTTCACGGCCTTCAAGGGCCAATTGACGGAACGGGTTGGCAGGATCGGCGCCCAGCTTGGTCAGGCCGGTTGCAAAATCTTCGCTGTACCAGAAGTCTTCAGCGGACTTGGCGATCCTTTTGTATTTGATCAGGTCAAGTGTCTTGATGACGATGACCATCCATGATGCGAGCGACATGACCAGCAGCAGCAGGGCCACGGATTTGGTGACGATATCACCCTGGCTCCAGACGTTTGCAAGGCCGAATTGTGAATTCATGAATCAATACTCCAAAATACAAATTAGTCGGGTTTATTCAAGGACCCAGTTGATGGGTACGTTGAACCACATCTCTTCGGGCACGCCGTTGCGCTTGCCAGGCACATAGCGCCAGCGCATCACGGTCGTCAGTGCAGCCTGGTCAAGCCGGTCATATCCACTGGACTTTGCAATCTCGGCCTTTTGCGGCGAGCCATCGATGCCAATCAGCACACGAATGATGGACTTGCCCTGCTCATTCAACCGACGGCTGATGGGCGGATAAGGCGGCTTCGGATTTGCCAGGTAACTTGCGTCACTTGATGGCAGTTGCATGGCAGGTGCAGCTGGAGGCGCTGCAGGAGCGGGCGCTGGCGGCGCCGGCGGTGGAGGCGTCACCACGCCGACCGGAGCGTTTGGCGAGGGTGTCGGGTCCGGAACGGCCAGTGGCATGGGCGGTTGCACCGGGGTCTTGACCACCGGCTTTTTGACAGGCTCTGGTGGCTTGGGCGGCACGGGCTCGACTTTGGGCGCTGGCGGCTCGATGAACTGTGTCAGTACTTCTGCCGGGATGATGATTTCTGCGGCGCGCATCAAGAGGCCGCTTTGCAGCACCCAGATAAACGCGACATGCAATCCAACCACTCCAAGCGCGATGCTGGCATTGCGGCTCAGCAGCGGCGCTTTTCCTGGTTTGGGTGCGTCGATAACCAGTCCATCAGGCAAGCCAAGCGACGGCATGCCGGAGGAGGATGAGTTTGCTGTGGCGTTCATGGCGAATTAAATGAAAGCATGCCACGCTTCGGCGCACGCCCTGTAAGGAAAATGACCGTCAGGCAGTCAGCGTCGAAAAACCCACCATGCGGAGCCCAATACAAGAATCAGGCTGAAGGGGAGGGCTGTAAACAGGATTGAGAGGTTTGCCATGTGCTGCCTTCCATGAGGTTGGTGGCGAGCTTGATGTTGGCGCTGGGGCAGCTTGAGCTGCATTGCGCCACGACGTCCCGCGCGCAGCCTTCGCACCGTCCGCACTGGGTGGCAACACCCAGTTCAAACTGAATCTCTTCAAAACCAAGGCCTGCACGGGCGTGGCGGGCTATTTCACGGTCAGAAATTCGGTGGCAGACGCAGACGATCATGGATTGGCTTGCTGGTTGAGTGATTTATTTCCGTCAACCAATTATAAATGCGAATCTATCGCATTTGCAATCACTTTAAAGACCTTTCATCCCGCAGTGGCGTAAACCTGGTTTTTGGCGGCTGGCTCTCAACAGGTCCCTGCGAGAGCAACAAGGAAAAAGGGCCTTTTACGGCCCTTTGAATTGCTTTTTGTGCCGACTTCAGCCAGTTGCCAACCTCACTCCAGCTCGCCCATCTGGCTTTGCAGGTAGTTCTGGATGCCGACCTTGTCGATCAGGTCAATCTGCGTTTCCAGGAAGTCGATGTGTTCTTCGGTGTCGTCGAGGATGCCCTGCAAGAGGTCGCGTGACACATAGTCACGAACAGCTTCGCAATGCGCCATTCCCGCCTTGATGGTTTCCTGGGCGCCCATTTCGGCTTTCAGGTCACAGCCCAGTGCCTCAGGCACGCTCTCGCCGATCATCAGCTTGCCAAGGTCCTGCAGGTTGGGCAGGCCGTCCAGCATGAAAATGCGGTCCATGAGCTTGTCGGCGTGCTTCATTTCGCCGATGGATTCTGCATATTCCTTCTTGGCCAGCTTGTCCAGGCCCCAGTGTTTGTACATGCGGTAATGCAGGAAGTACTGGTTGATGGCCGTCAGCTCGTTCTTGAGCTGGGCCTGAAGGTGGGAGATGACTTGAGCGTCGCCTTTCATGCGAAATCCTTGTTTGTTATTTGCAATCGTCCATTGTCTGTTGCGTGGCACGCGAACTCAAGTATTCCCGCACTTTGAACTTTTGTTGCGTGTGAGTGTGATAACTGTTCGTATTGCCCGACCTGATTCCGCGACCGCCACACCTGCAATGAATCACGGGCCATCCGATGGAGTGACCCGCGTACAAGGAAGGCCCTCAGGCCCGGAGGGTTCAGGCGGGAGCAGAGGTCCTGATCAGGTGGTCAAACGCGCTCAGCGCTGCCTTGGCGCCATCACCCGCTGCAATGATGATCTGCTTGAATGGCGTCGTCGTTGCGTCGCCCGCCGCAAACACACCAGGCACCGAAGTCTGGCCACGGTCATCGACCACGATCTCGCCGTGCTTCGACAACTCGACCACACCCTTGAGCCAGTCGGTATTGGGCACCAGGCCGATCTGGATGAACACACCTTCAAGCTCCACGGTCTTCAGCTCGCCACTGGCGCGGTCCTTGTAGACCAGGCCGTTGACCTTCTGGTCGCCGGTGATCTCGGTCGTCTGTGCGTTGGTGTGTACCGTCACGTTTGGCAGGCTGTTCAGCTTGCGCTGCAGCACGGCATCGGCGCGCAGGGCGGTGTCAAACTCGATCAGCGTGACGTGGCCGACCAGGCCCGCCAGGTCAATGGCCGCTTCAACGCCCGAGTTGCCGCCGCCTATCACGGCCACGCGCTTGCCCTTGAACAGCGGGCCGTCGCAGTGCGGGCAATAGGCCACGCCCTTGTT
>JAZKCB010000246.1:0-5905 GCA_040388335.1 Pseudomonadota bacterium
CGGCCGCATGCCCGCCACCCTGGCCCGCGTGCGCAAGGTGTACGGCGAACGCGCCCTGGCCATGGGCGCCGCGCTCAAACGCGAGCTGGGTGATGCGGTGGAGTTCACGCAACCGCAAGGCGGCCTGTTCTTCTGGGCCCGGCTCACGGGGGCGGGCGGCAAGACGAAAGACGCCGGCGAGTTTGCGAAGAGGGCGATTGAGCAGGGCGTGGCGTTTGTGCCGGGGGCGCCGTTTTATGCGGGGGAGCCGGATGTGAGTACCTTCCGGCTGAGTTTTGCCACAGCGGATGTGGCGAAGATTGAGGAAGGTGTGGGCCGCTTGGGCAAGGCCTTGTAAGCCGCCCGGTGATCCCGATAGCTTGACCACCCTGATCGAGCATCGCCATTCACTCGTAAATGCTCTCGAAACCCTCTGTTTGGAGGATGACCAGTTGCGCCTGCGCGCCTATCATCACTTCAGGATCAAAAAAAGGGAGTGTTATGAGTGATTTCCAGACGGAGCCTTTCACGGGGCAAGCAGGACGACCAGTTCCCGCAGCCGAATATGCCTTCCCTGCACCCCCCAAGCTGCATTGGGCTTTTGTGCTGCTGTTTTCGGTCTTCACGTTAGGGATCTTCATGATTGTCTGGATGTTTATTCAATCCAGCTGGGCGCGCAAAATCGACGCGGCGTCGCATGCAACCGCCCAATTCGTTGGATATGTCGTCCTGTTCCTGCTCAGCCAGATTTTCGACCTTGCCTCCAGTGAAGGACTTAAAGCGGTTTCCGTGCTTTTTTTGCTTGGCTCTTACATCGCCTTCTATTTCGGAACTTATTCCATACGAAGGTCCATGCTGGATCACTACAACAACATGGAACCCATGCAGCTCAAGCTGTCGGCGGCGATGACTTTTTTCTTCAGCACGTTTTATCTGCAGTACCACATGACGCGTATTGCGCGATGGAAAGCGGGTGGGACGCTGGCGTCTTAGCTTCTCGCGCAGTGATTCGGCAGACATATGACTTCACGGCTGTTTTCATTTGTAGGCGGAAATGTTGGCCCGTGGCGCGTCACCAGCGAGCGACGAGCTATTTTTGAAGAGCAGTCTCACCACACCCGGATTGGCCTGCAATACCTTCCAGCTGTAGCCAGAAGGCTACACCACTGCCGTGACCTGTCGGGCAGTGAGCCCTTCGACTTTTTGACCTGGTTCGAGTTTGCGCCTGAGCTGGAGGAAAGCTTCAACCAGATGGTGGCTGAGCTGCGCGCCACGCCCGAGTGGACCTATGTGGAACGGGAGGTCGATGTTCGGCTGGTGCGTGATTGAGATGGTGTCCCCGTCTGGCGGTGCCAGGATGCCCAGGTGTGGCGCAAGTTGTGAAAACGGAAGTCCTTAATCCCCGCTTTTGCCAGCGCGTTGAGCCAGGCCGTGTTGGTCACGTCCGCCCACAAGGGCTGGCCTTTGTACGCTAGGAAAAAATGCAGGTTTTGCCCGATCTGCTCTCTCAATACTTCCATCGCATCTTCATTTAACGGTACTCCTCGAGGAGTTGCCGTTCTTGGTGTTGTTCAGCCAGGCCGTGTGCCTGTTCAGATCGACCCGGTTCCACCCAGACCCGTTATCTCAGCCGCACGGCAAGCCTGTTGCCAGGGCAAACCGCACCAAGGCCGCCAAGTGTGGCGCACAGAAGCGGAAAGTTCTTCGTTGCAATCATGCGTCACCACCTTTCCTACAGCGTTATGGTTAAGATGTGTTTCAACCAGTTACGCTTCGGTCAAATAAAAAACGGAGAAAGTATGCACATTCGAGAAATACAGATCAAGAATTTTCGTGCACTTGAAGACATAGAAGTAAAGTTCGACAACCGTGTGAATGTCATAGTTGGGCCAAACGCGATCGGCAAGACTACTATTCTGGAGGCCATCCGTCTGGTGAAAGCTACCACCAGCCCACGCACTCAGAACGAGTCGATTCAGGCGCTGTTCGCTTTAGGAGCTAGTTCCCCACATGCGCCACAAAGCATCAATCTCAATGCGTTACTTCGAGACGCCAACACCCAAGCGACGATCCGAACCACATATTGGATTAGCGATGCTGAACAATTTTGGCTCTCTAGTAATGCCGAAGGCCTAGCACGCAACATTCTGCAAGCTAGGTTGGGACAAGCTTTTGCCAATCCAGCAGTGATGCTGCAATATCTTGGATCGAGTGATGGATTAGCGAATTTGGCCCGCACCCACACAGAGATCACGGCCGCAATCGCGGAAATTAAGCGCGACAAAGGGCTTGTGAGCGTTAAGTTGAGAATTTCTCCCACCAAGGGGCTCGAAGTGGCGGAGGGGTCACTGGCAGGAGGAATTATTGCTGCGATAGATCAGCGAAATCCGACCAGCACTACAAGTTTTAGCTATTTTCCAGCTGATCGCGCGTTGCCTCAAGGAGAACAACAAGTCCAGATTGGTGGAGCTGATGCTCAGCAGCAGCTGGAATCACACAACTCTCAGCCGCAGTTGAAGTATTCGCGACTCAAAAATACCATCTTCAATTCCCTATTTATTCAAGATGCTAGCGGGAAATCTCAAGTCACTGAAGATTTCAAAACAATCTTCGAAGGGATATTACGAGGAAAACGACTGAAGGGTTTCGGTATTAGCAATGTGGGTTTGTTGTCCATACAGATAGAAGACATTGAAACGCAACGCCTTTTTGATATCGATGCGATGAGTAGCGGTGAGAAGGGTCTAATCCTCACGTTTTTGCTAATTGAGCGCACCGTTGCAGCTGACGGTGTGATCCTTCTAGACGAACCGGAATTGCATCTGAACCCTGCAGTCTGTAAAGACTTGCTAGCCTTTCTAATAAACAGCTATGCGATTCGAAAAAACCTTCAAGTAATTGTCTGTTCTCACTCTCCAGAAATACTTGCAAGTGCTCTTGAAAGTGATGAGTGTTCTCTATTTCATCTGGAATCCGAAAAGCTTTTAACGAAGGTTAGATCGCAAGATCAAAGCGTTATTCACGATGCGTTGCGTCGGCTGGGAGCGTCGCAAATCGAGACGCTCCTATATAAAGGGACAATATTTGTAGAGGGGCCAGACGACATCGCACTCCTTCAGGCGGGCTTTGGAGACGCGTTTCGCAGATACATGCTTAAGGACCTGGGAGGACGATCTGAAATTGAGAAGCAGATTGGCTTACTTCTAGCTGCGGAAAACAATGGCGAATCAGTCCCACCTATCGGATTCATCTTTGACAGAGATGAAGCCCCGTCCGATCTGGTTAGTTCAAAGAACGTGCGTATTCTTCAATGGAATCGGCGGTGCTTCGAAAATTATCTAATTGATATCGACGTGCTAGCCGATCTTCTTATGGACAGCGGATACGTTAAATATCCGACGAAAAGCATTGGTGAAACGCAGACCCTGCTGAAAAGCATGGCTACGGGCCAACTAAATGGTATTGCTATTCGAGCCGTATACAAATCACGCGGATACGAAAGTCCAGGTTATCGGCACGAAGACTTGAAGGGGAATGACTTAACCGTAATATCCAAAGTTCTCTTTGGGCGCTTGCTCAGGATAAAAAAACAATTGATCGATTTAGACGAAGCTGATTGGACCAAGAAATTCCTTGCGGACTGTGAACTTCATAAAGAAAAATTAGAAGAGACATGGGATGCAAAGTGGAACACTGAGTGCGACGGAAAAAAGCTTTTTGCTGATCTTCATAATAAGGTGCAGCCAATCCCTGGTGGCCTTAAAAAATTCAAAGTCAGAATAATGCATGAGATGCGTTTGAAATCCTCAGAGAACTGGCGCTCTGTCAAAGGTATGCTCGACGAGCTGCTCGCTGGCGGCTAACCCCCTGCCGAGGCCTTGCAGAAGGGGCTGATACGTGACGATTTTGGCGAGCTTGAGCGAAACATGGCGAGCGAAGACGAGCATAGGGCGTCGACAAATGAGGGCTTTACCCCCTGTTAATTCTTAGGTCCCTGGCTCGAGCCCAGGTTGAGGCGCCGCCGCGGGTTGGAACCATGACGCATAGGCGGAAGTAAATCCTGATCAATCATGTAGCCTTCTCGCACGTTGCGATGAGACATAAGTTACATGAGCCGGACCTCGATCGAAGAGGTGGTGGCCCCGCAGTTGGTGGACAGCAGCTTCGATGTGGTGGACGTTGCCACGCACTAAACGTTCGACGGCTCTGGAATCGTCACACAACCCGCCGAAACAACACTATCGACAAAACCCCCGCCACCAGCGCCGGCCCCGCCGCCAAAGGCCAGCAAGGCTGAGACCTCCGTCTCGCGCGTCTGTACCTGCACTCTTGAGCCCAGGTTCTCGTAGACGCTGCGCAGCGCTTCTGCCGTGCCCGCATGGTGGTACTCGCCGCCGGTCATGCGGGCGACTTCGCGCAGGGTGGGTTCGTCGAGTTGCAGGTAGATGGGCACGCCTTCGGGCATGGCCGCGGCGTCTCCGACGCTGCCCAAACCGATGATGTAAATGCGCACGCCGCGGTCGGCGGCCATCTTGGCCGCTTCCAGGGTGTCCACGCCCGTCGTGCGGCGGCCGTCGCTCAGCAGGATGATGGCCGCGGCGTCGTACGAGCCCGGCGCCACGGGTGTGATCTGCTGGGGTGGTGGCTTGTCTTTGTCGTCCATGCTGCGTCCCTGCGGCTTGCTGTCGAAGGTCATTTCCTCGAGGTTGATGTCCTGTGTGGCGCCGTTGCTATTGAATATATAGCTGCTTGCGCCCATGGGTAAAGGGCTGGAAGTCGATTTGGCAAACAAGGTGGTTCTTTGACCAGATCGCCAGTTCACAACCATCCGCACTCCTGAAGTGAGCCCGCCCTTCATCGCCCCGCCTGAAAACTCAGCCGATGTCCAGCGATAGATGCTCAGGACACAGCGCCGCCAGAAAGCTCCGTGCATTAAAGGCCTCGCCGGCGGTGAAGACGCCGGCTGTTTTGACTTCGCCGCGCAGCACCCGCGCCAGGGCCTCCACGACCAGCGGCGCGGTGAACGCATAGATGTCCCGCCCGCTGGCCACGGCCCGGCGTTCTTCGCTGCCACGGCGCACCACCACGTCGACGACGAAGGTCTGCGATGAGCGGCCGCTGTCGTCGCTGGGCTTGGGCGTCAGCGGGTTGGGCGCGGTCAGGTCCTTGACGGCGGCGACCGTCATGTAGGAGCGGATCTCGGGCGCCTTCATATGGCGCGCGATGGTCACCGTGTCGGCCATGGTGAATTCCGCGATGACCGGCTGCTGGCCCAGGGGTGGGGGAAACGTCCAGTCCGTCGCAGGCGCGGCACCTGCGGCGTACGACAGTTGTCCGTTCGCAAACACCAGCCGGCGGCCGTCACGGCGTTGTCTGGAAACCTGGCCGGCGACCAATGTTCCGGTTGTCGGCCGCCAGCTGTCCAGCCCGTAGGCGATGGAGATTTCATCGGCCGAAGGCCAGTCGCCCATGGCCGCGGTGGCCAGCAGATCTCCCAGCCCGCCGTAAAACGCCATGGCGTGCACCAGCACCACACCTTCTTCGCGGGCGCGGGTGGCGAAGCGCTCGAAGGTGTCGATGTTGGCTTCTATTTCTGCCGCCACGTCCAGGTAGGGAATGTGTGCGCGCATGGCGGCTTCAATCAGCGGGCCGGCGGTGCTGGCAAAGGGGCCAGCGCAGTTGATGACGGCCATGGCGCCGGCCAGCGCACGGTCGAGCGCGGCGGGGTCTTCCGCCGACGCGGCCCGCAGTTCAAGCCCGGGGTAAGCCGCGCCGAAAGCGCTCAGCTTGTCGGCGTCGCGTCCGCAGAGAATGGGCGTCCAGCCGCGCCGGCGCAGCTCTGCCACCACGAAGCGCCCGGTGTGCCCATACGCGCCATAAACCGCTACAGCCTGTGTTGATGTCATCACTAATCCTTTCAATGGAG
>JAZKCB010000247.1:0-4255 GCA_040388335.1 Pseudomonadota bacterium
GCTTTTGGCGAAGCAAAAGAAAAGTGACTTGCCGCCGGGCAACCCCCGGCCTGGTAGTGAAGGGCAAGACGTCAGACCCGTGGCGGCACGTCTGCAGGTGCGCCAGCAAAATCCTTAACCTCAGTCCCCACCTCAGCCCGCATCAAAGGCAAATGCTGCGGATATTCACGTTGCATGAAATCCACCAGCGCCTCCCGCACCTTGCAGCGCAAATCCCAGTTCAGGCTGGAGTTGCTGGATGTCACCAGCACGCGCAGCTGCATGCTTTTTTCACCGGCCTCGACCACCTGCAGCAGGCACAGGCGTTGATCCCATTCACTTGCTGCCTCGCACGTCCGCTGGGCGGCATCACGCAGGGGTTGCAGCGGCATGCGGTAATCGACCCACAAAAAGACCGTGCCGATGATTTGTGCACTGTTGCGTGTCCAGTTCTGGAAGGGGTTCTCGATGAACCACTGCAGCGGAATGATGAGGCGGCGCTCATCCCAGATTTTCAGCACGACATAGGTGCCGTTGATCTCCTCGACACGCCCCCACTCGCCCTGCACGATGAGCACGTCATCAATGCGCAGCGGCTGGGCCAGTGCGAGTTGCAGGCCGGCAATCAGGTTGCTGAAAACCGGGCGCGCCGCAATACCGGCGACGATGCCGATGACACCCGCCGAGGCCAGCAGGCTGGCACCCACCTGGCGTGCACCCGGAAAGGTCATCAACATCAATGACAGTCCCGCCACCAGCACCATAAAGCCCGCCGTGCGCGCCAGCAGCCGGGTCTGGGTGTGGATGCGACGCGCGTTGAGGTTGTCCACCACATCCATCGAATGCTGCGCGGTGATGCCCTGGGCCACGCCATCAATGGCGCGCAGGCCCAGC
Organism: Pseudomonadota bacterium; assembly: GCA_040388335.1. Taxonomy (GTDB): domain Bacteria; phylum Pseudomonadota; class Gammaproteobacteria; order Burkholderiales; family Burkholderiaceae_C; genus Polaromonas. The sequence goes on from JAZKCB010000247.1 coordinate 874, forward strand.
CAGGTGATGGTGGCGAGCAGCAACAGCGCATTGCCGTGGCGCACCTGCGAGATCAGCGGCAGTGAATCTGGCGCAGCCTGCCAGACAGCCTGCAGTGCAATAAGAGGCAAGACAAAACGGGTCGGCCGCCAGCTACGCCTTGCAACGGCGCTGGCGATCGGCAGATTGCGCGTGAGGCGATGCACCACTGCTGTACCGGTGCGGTGTATGAGCAGGGCCACGATGACAGCGATCAGCGCGCTGACCAGCACGCCCCAGGCAGTGTTCTCAAGAATCCCCAGTTCGCTTACGGTCATCTATGAGGGACAGGACTTATGCTGGCAAGTTCCGCCGGGACACATTCCGTATCAGTTTGCGGTATGCGGTTTCACAAGCGCTGCAGCTTTCTTGGCATTGACGCGGGCCACTTCAACATCCGCATCAAAAGCCAGCGCGACGCCCATGCGGCGTTTGACAAAACTCTCGGGCTTGCCGAACAGGCGTATGTCGGTGTTGGGCACACGCAGCGCTTCGGCCACGCCATCAAACACAATGCCCCTTGCCTCAACGCCACCATAAATCACCGCGCTGGCGCCGGGTGTGCGCAGCGCTGTGTTGACGGGCAGGCCGAGGATGGCGCGCGCATGCAGCTCGAACTGGGTTTGCACCTGTGTGCACATGGTGACCATGCCCGTGTCGTGCGGACGCGGGCTGACCTCGCTGAACCAGACGTCATCGCCTTTGACAAACAGCTCCACGCCAAAGACGCCCTGGCCACCGAGGTTGTCGGTCACGGCCTTTGCAATCTCGCGGCTCTTTTTCAGCGCCGCTTCGCGCATGGGGTGCGGCTGCCAGCTCTCCACATAATCGCCACTGACCTGCACATGGCCTATGGGGTCGCAGAAATGGGTTTCAACCTTGCCGTCCGCGCCCAATGCGCGCACGGTGAGCTGTGTGATCTCATAATCAAAATCGATAAAGCCTTCCACAATCACGCGGCCGTGGCTCACACGCCCACCGGCCATGGCGTAGTCCCAGGCTTTTTTGACATCGTCAGGCCCGGCGATCTTGCTCTGGCCCTTGCCGGACGAACTCATCACCGGCTTGACGATGTTGGGGTAGCCGATCTTTGAATCAATCGCGGCCTGCAGTTCCTCCAGCGAATCGCAAAACACATAAGGGCTGGTGGGCAGGCCCAGTGTTTCTGCAGCCAGGCGGCGGATGCCTTCGCGGTCCATGGTCAGGCGTGCGGCGCGTGCCGTCGGAATCACGCGAACCGTGCCTGCGGCTTCAAGCTCTTCCAGCATGGGCGTGGCAATCGCTTCGATCTCGGGCACCACGAGCATGGGTTTTTCTTTCTCAACCAGTGCTTTGAGTTGCGCGGGGTCGCTCATGGTGATGGTGCGCGCATGGTGGGCCACCTGCTGGCCGGGCGCGTTGTCATAACGGTCAACCGCAATCGTTTCAACACCCAGGCGCTGCAGCGCAATCAGCACCTCCTTGCCCAGTTCGCCCGAGCCGAGCAGCATGACTTTGGTTGCGTGGGGGGAGAGGGGGGTGCCGAAGGTGGTCATGGTGTGGGTGAGTAAGTTGGGGAAGCTTTGGGCTCAAGGCAAACACTTTACTTCACCGGCCTGCGTCGCGGTCTATGCACCGGGGCACGGGCATGGCTTTGTCCCTACCAAAGCCGGGTTTTGCCACGAAGATGATAATTATTCTCAATAACAAAATTCAACACCCGAAAGGCTTTTAATGTCTTCAACAACCGAAACAGTCCCCGTAGCTGCCCGCAAACGCCGCCCGCCGCGCCGCGTTGAAGTCACGCACGTACAGGTGCTCAGCCCGGCCATGCGCCGTATCACGTTCAAAGGCACTGAACTGGAAGGGTTTGCAACTGAAGCGCCAGCGAGTTACATCAAACTGATCTTTCCGGAGCCAGGGCAGACCGAACCCGAGCGTCCGTTGCCCGATGCGCCCCGCCCCAAGGCCATGCGAACCTACACCCCGCTGGCCGTACGTCCCGATGTGCATGAGGTCGATGTCGACTTTGTGCTGCATGGTGAGGGCCCCGCATCGACATGGGCGGCGCAGGCCGAAGTGGGCCACGTCATTTACCTCATGGGACCCGGCCCCGGTTATGCGCTCGACAAAACCGCCACAGAGCATTTGCTGATCGCCGACGACAGCGCCCTGCCAGCGGTTGAAAACATCCTTTCTGAATTGCCTGCGAGTGCAAAGGTGCAACTGCTGGTTGAAGTGATCAGCGCTGATGAGGAGCGTCCTTTGAAAGGAGCAGCACAACTCAGGACGCAGTGGCTCACACGCGGCACAGACCACCGCGAAGCCGGCAAACCGCTTGAGCAGGCCTTGCGCGCATTGCAGCCCGTGCCCGTCGACGCAAAGATCTACCTGGCCTGCGAAGCTGCGGCCATGCGCCGCATCCGCAAACTGCTGACTGACGAACTCGGCATTGACCGCAAGAACATCGTCGGACGCGGCTACTGGAAGCTCGACACCATCAATCACCCCGACCACGATTACGGTGAAGACAGTTGAGGGTGAATGCTGACAGCTGAACGTTGTGAAGTGGATAACATCACCGCATGAGCCAACCACTTCTCAGCATCCAGGGGCTGACCAAACGCTACGGCGAGACAACGGTTGTTGACGACCTGTCCTTCAGCATCGCCCCGGGCGAATGCCTGGGGGTCATTGGCCCCAACGGCGCAGGCAAGACCACCACCATCCGCATGTGCCTGGGCCTGACCGCACCCGATGCGGGTGAGATCACCTTCACACCTGGCGGCGCCGCATTGCGCATGCCGCAGGATGCGCTGGCGATCAAGGAAAAGCTCGGCATCGTCAGCCAGTTCGACAGCCTGGATCCAGATTTTTCGTGCGCTGAAAACCTGCTGGTGTTTGGCCGCTACTTCGGCATGAAGGACGCGGTCATCCGTGAGCGCATCCCCAGGCTTCTGGAGTTTGCCGCGCTGACGCACAAGGCAGACGCCAAGCTCAGCGAGCTGTCAGGCGGCATGAAGCGCCGCCTCAGCCTGGCGCGTGCGCTGGTCAATGACCCACAACTTTTGTTGCTGGATGAACCCACCACGGGACTGGACCCGCAGGCCCGCCACCTGATGTGGGAAAGGCTGCAGCGACTCGTACAACAGGGCAAATCCATTTTGCTGACCACCCACTTCATGGACGAAGCCGAGCGCCTGTGCAACCGCCTGCTGGTGCTGGACCACGGCAAGAAGATGACTGAGGGCACACCACGTCAGCTGATTGCTGAAAACCTGGAGCCAGACGTCGTCGAGGTCTACGGCGCAGGTGCGCTGGAGTTGGTCAACGCGCCGCTCAAGGCCCTGGCTGCGCGCACGGAAGTCAGCGGCGAGACGGTGTT
>JAZKCB010000248.1:0-3074 GCA_040388335.1 Pseudomonadota bacterium
GGTGATGCAGACCGCGCAGATCCTGGGCGGCTACTCGCTCGGTGGCGCCGACATGCTTCGCCGCGCGATGGGTAAAAAAGACGAAAAGGAGATGGCGTCGCAGCGCGAGATCTTCCGCAAGGGCGCCGGTGAAAACGGCCTGAGCCAGGAAAAAGCCGACGAGGTTTTTGACCTGATGGAAAAGTTTGCGGGCTACGGCTTCAACAAGTCGCACTCCGCCGCCTACGCGCTGCTGGCGTACCACACGGCCTGGCTGAAGGTGCATTACACGGCTGAGTTCTTCTGCGCCAACATGACGGTGGAAATGGATGACACCGACAAGCTGAAGATCCTCTTCGGCGATGCGCAGAAGATGGGCATCAGCTTCGAGTCGCCCGATGTGAACCGCGGCCACTACCGATTTGAGCCCATCACCGACAAGAGCATTCGTTACGGCCTGGGCGCCGTCAAGGGCACGGGCCAGCAGGCGATTGCCGCCATCGTGGCCGCGCGTGAAGCGGGCGGGGCGTTTACCTCGCTGTTTGATTTCTGCGTGCGCGTCGACAAATCCAAACTCAACAAGCGCACGGTCGAGGCGCTCATCAAGGCGGGTGCTTTTGACAACCTGCATCTGAACCGCGCCGAGCTGCTGGCTTCGGTAGACCGCGCCTTTGAATTCGCCGCAGCAACAGAGGCCAACGCCAACCAGAGCGGCCTCTTCGACATGGACTCGCATGCCGCCAGCACGCAGGAGCCGCCGCTGGTGCCCGCCATGCCTTTTGGTGTGAAGGCGCGGCTGGTGCAGGAGAAAACCGCCATCGGCTTTTACCTGTCGGGCCACCTGTTTGACGAGGTCGAACTGGAGGTGCGCAAGTTTGCCAAACGCAAGATTGAAGACCTCATCGATTCACGCGACCAGCAATTGCTGGCGGCCATCGTGACCGACCTGCGTGTCATCAACGGCCAGCGCGGCAAGCTCGCGCTCTTCAAGCTCGACGACAAGACGGCCATGATCGAAGCTACGGCTGACGAAGCCACGCTCAACGCCAACCGCAACCTGCTCAAAGACGATGAACTGGTCATCGTGCAGGGCGTGCTGCAGCCCGACCGCTTTTCGGGTGGCTACCGCCTCAAGGTTACGCAGGTCTGGGACCTGGAGACCGCGCGCTGCAAGTTCGGCAAGTACCTTCGCGTGGCAGTGAACGGCTCTGCACCCGACATCGCGCGCATCGTGCGTGACTTTCCGCCCAAACGCGAAATGTCGGAGCAGGGTGAACTGGAAGTGCTCAGAGGCCTGCCGGTTCGCCTGAGCGTGCGGCGCGACGCAGATTTTGGCGCGGTGCACGCCGACATCGTGCTGGATGAACGCGCCAAATTCTTCCCCACCGATGCCGCGCTGGCCAGCTGGATGGCGCAGGCGGACAAGGGGCAGGCGCAGATTGTTTATGAGTGATGGGGTGAACTGCTGAGGCCCTTGGGTCTTCTGCCGGACTTGTCATTTGGGATTTGATCTGCAATCCATGCTCGTCGAGCGCTGACGGCAGCGAAAAGCGGGAATGGATCACGGATCAAGTCCGGGATGACAAACGCATATGTGTGCTTGGGGGAGGGTATTTTTTAACGTATACATTAAAAATTTAACGTATACGGCAAAATTTGATGTTTCAGGTGGATGGTGGTCTGAAAACGCTTCCAAAACGCCTCAAATAGCCAAAAAAGGGCGATTTTCAGGCATCAAATATGCCTCCAGACCAATAAATACGGGCGTGAACAGCTATTTATTTGATAGCAATCGTCGGGCGCTCAGTCCTTGGGCTTGAAGCTCAGGATCATCGGTGTTGGCACCCGGCCATCCACATCGCGCGGCATCGAGCTGGTGCGGATGATGGCCTTGATCACGGCATCATCCCAGGCCGCATTGCCGCTTGGCTTCACAAGGCGCTGGCTGATGATGGTGCCATCCGGCGTGGTGCGGACTTCAACTTCAGCTGTCGGGTTGCCGACGGCGTCTTCCGTGAAAACAATATTCGGCTTGACCTTGGCCCTGACCTTGCCGCCGTAGCTGGCAGATGGGCCGCTGGACTTTTGCGCCGTGCCGGCCGAATCCGCCGCACCTGTCGCACCCGCCAGACCCATCATGCGTTTGAGCGCTTCGTCACGCTGTTTGGCTGTCGACGCCTGGGCCTGCTTGTCTTCCCGTTGCTTGGCCAGCTTCTGGTCTTCAAGCTTTTTGGCCTCCAGCTTCTTCGCTTCCTGCTGGGCGGCCAGTTTTTTCGCCTGTTCTTCTTTCGCCTTCTGCTCTTTTTCTTTTTTGGCCTGAAGCTCTTCACGCTCTTTTTTCTGTTGCAGCAGCTTGCGCTTTTTCTCCTGCTCCAGTGCGATGTCCACATCGGGTGCTGGCGGCGGAGGCGCTTTCACTTCAGGCGTCCTGGGCGCTGGCTCCGGTGGCGGCGGGGGCGGAGGAGGAGGCGGCTCGACCAGTTTGGGCGCTGCAGCCTGCGGTACGCTGGACCAGATTTCGGCCTCAAAAGCGACGGACTGATCCGAGCGTTTCCAGTTCACACCCCAGGTCAACGCCGCAATCAGCAGCGCATGGGCCAGCAGTGCAAAACCAAAGGCGCGCAACGAGCCGGCATCGCGTGGCGGGCCAAATTCAATGCGGTCTGCTGCGCTGGGCATCTCTTGCAGGCTTATTTACCGGTCTGCACCGAAAGCCCGACGCGAGAGACGCCGGCCTTCTGCAGGTTGTCCATCACCTTGACGACGGTTTCGTACTTGATGGACTTGTCGGCGCTGATGACCACCGGCACGGCATTGGCGCCGGCTTTGACGTTGGCATCCATCTTCACGATGTCGGCGGCCACGTTGTTGACGTTGCTGGGCACCGAGTCGGTCTTGACCTTGATCTGCACGGTCTCGTCCTTGCTGATCAAAATCTGTATCGGGTTTTGCGGTTGCGAAGGCGCCTTGCCAACCTTGGGCAGCGCAATCATGCTGGGTGTGATCAGCGGTGCCGTGACCATGAAGATGATGAGCAGCACCAGCATCACGTCGATGAAGGGCACCATGTTGATTTCACTGATGGTGCGGCGGCC
>JAZKCB010000249.1:0-13563 GCA_040388335.1 Pseudomonadota bacterium
GGTCCAGCAGCTCGCGCATCGATACGAGTGCCATGATCAGATTCCCAGAAAGTTAGAACAAGGAGGTCAGGTTTCCGGCGGCATGCTCGGGCCATGGGATGGCACACAGGAGCCCGTAACCGCAAGGTAACCGGTGCCTCAATTCTAACTGTGAGGCAGGAAAAGCCCCCGATTAGCGGTTTCGCCGTGGGGAATTGACAAAGGCGGTGACACGCTCAAGCACTGGCGCACGCCCCCTGAACACGGAGGCCATGGAAGCCACCAGGGTGATGTGCCCCACCCCGTCGTAAAGTTCCGACTCGACGGGAACGCCGGCGGCTTTCAGCTTGCGGGCCATGCTGACCGTGCCGCGGACCGGGTCCACCACATCGTCATTGACAGGCGCGATCAACAATGCCGGTGGGGAGTCTTTTGACGCATGAAACAGCGGCTGGCTGTCTTGCGGGGTATCGGGCCAGCGAAAGGCCACTTGGGTCTTTTTGTCGCCAATGGGCAGAAAATCATAGGGGCCGGCCAGCCCTATCCAGCCAGCGAGCCGGGAAGGCATCAGGCCAAAAGCCTCCAGCCAGCGAGGATCCAGCGCCAGCATGGCTGCGTTGTAGGCGCCGGCGCTGTGGCCCATGACAAATATGCGGGAGCGGTTAACCCCGTAATCCTGTGCGTGCCTGAAGGCCCAGCTTGTGGCCAGTGCACTGTCGAGCACAAACACCGGGTAACGAAACTCCGGGCTGAGGCGGTAGTCTGCGATGACCGTGGTGATGCCCCGCGAGGCCAGCGCCTCCCCGACAAAACGGTAGTCACCGCGTTCGCCGGATGACCAGCTACCACCGTAGAAAAACACGATCATGGGCGAATTGGCCACAGGCGTGCGCGGGCGGTAAACATCAAGCTTCTGGCGCGGGTCGGGCCCATAGACCAGCCCTTCGTCACGCTCATACGTGTCAATGGCCACGGTGGCATTGAGCAGGTCAACTGCCGAGCAGGCCGTGAGCAGCCCGGGCAGCATGGCAAGAAGTGAGCGTCTGGGCAATTTTGAGTTCAGCAGGTTCATCACGTTTATTGAATACGCTGTTGAAGTACGGCTGGATTCAGCCAATGCCCGGAGTAACTGTCAGATAGCCCCGCTCAAGGCACACCCAAGGCCTCAAAAGTGAGGGCCAGGTCAGGCGACCCGGCAGATTTTCAGCATGTTGGTGCCGCCGGGTGCGCCCATGGGCTCGCCGCAGGTGATGGCATAAACATCGCCGCCTTGCACGATGGCACGGCTTAACAGATGGCCTTCGGCCTGCTCAAGCGCTGTGTCCCTGTCCACGCTGGTGTCCATCAGCAAGGGTCGTACGTTGCGGTAAAGCGCCATCTTGCGCTGCGTGCTCAGGCGCGGTGTCAGTGCATAGATGGGCACGCGGATGTCGTGGCGGCTCATCCACAGGGCCGTCGAGCCGCTGTCGGTCAACGCCACGATGGCCTTGGCGCCCAGGTGACTGGCCGTGAACAGCGCGCCCATGGCAATGGACTGGTCGATGCGGGCAAAGGTCTTGCCGGTGAAGTCCGAGTCGATTTCCTTGTACTCGGCTTTTTCGGCCTCGACGCAGATATTGGCCATCTCCATGATGGTCTCCAGCGGGTATTTGCCCGCTGCGGTTTCGGCACTCAGCATGACAGCATCAGTGCCGTCCAGCACGGCGTTGGCCACATCGCTGACCTCGGCGCGCGTCGGCACCGGGTTCAGGATCATGCTTTCCATCATCTGCGTCGCCGTGATGACAACCTTGTCCTGGGCACGCGCCATCTTGATCATGCGTTTTTGCAGGGCTGGCACAGCCGCATTGCCAACTTCAACCGCCAGGTCGCCACGCGCCACCATGATGCCGTCACTGACGCGCAGGATCTCTTCCAGGTTGGGCACGGCCTCGGCGCGCTCGATCTTGGCGATCAGCCCGGGCTTGTGCTTGAACTGCGCCGCGGCCACGTTGCAGAGCTGGCGCGCCATTTCCATATCGGTCGCATTTTTCGGGAAGCTCACAGCCACATAGTCGGCCTGAAAGCTCATCGCCGTGCGGATATCGTCCATATCCTTGGCAGTCAGGGCGGGAGCAGTCAGGCCGCCGCCCTGCTTGTTGATGCCCTTGTTGTTGGAGAGCTCGCCACCCAGCTTGACTGTTGTGATGACTTCTTCACCCAGCACGGAATCGACCGTCAGCACGATCAGCCCGTCGTTGAGCAAGAGCACATCGCCGGCTTTGACGTCGCGCGGCAGTTCCTTGTAATCGAGGCCAACGCCTTTGATGTCACCGGGTTCCATGCGCGATGCATCCAGCACAAACTTTTCGCCGGGTACCAGCTGAACCTTGCCCTCGGCAAATTTGCCGACGCGAATCTTGGGCCCCTGCAGGTCAGCCATGATGGCAACTTCGCGGCCAGCACGCTGGGACGCCTCGCGCACTACGCCTGCCAGCTTGATGTGGTCCTCGGCCTTGCCATGGCTGAAGTTCAGCCGCACGACATTGACACCAGCGCGAATCATTTTTTCAAGCAGCGCCGGATCGCTGGAAGCGGGGCCCAGGGTGGCGACTATTTTGGTGGCGCGACGTTGCATGAACCTTGTCTCCGTTGTAATTTAGTTTCCGATTCTCACACGAACGGATGAAATTGGTTACGTAACCGGTACCGCGACCGACATGGCGAAAAGACAGCGATATGGATCCGCCAGTCGTGAGTCGGGCATTTGAAGCGAAAGACAGAAGCCCTAAATGGCCGTCATTTGATCCTGGTCAGCCTCTGGACGGCGAGGACTGCCTAACATGAAGGCTTTCACCTCTGCCAGCACGCCGCATCCGGCGAATCGGCTCAAACTTGTTGTCCATGCACCCGTCAAAATATCTGGCGCCTCCCTTGCCCATAGAACCCGGCCACCCTCTGCCCGGCAGAAAAACCATGCGGGAGTGGCTGCTGCCTCTGTCGGGCCGTTCAACCCTCTGGGCAATTGCGCTGCTAGCGCTTGACTACACACTGCTGCTGCTTTTTCTGGGTGGCACGGTCTGGCTGACGGCCTGGTGGGCCAAATCAGCCTGTGGGCTGGCTGCCGGGATTGTGATTGGCCGCCTCTTCATCATCGGGCATGATGCCTGCCATCAGAGCCTCACACGTCATCGCCCGCTGAACCGGTGGCTGGGGCGGATTGCCTTTTTGCCCTCACTCACGCCCTACAGCCTTTGGGACCTCGGTCACAACAAGGTGCACCACGGATTCACCAACCTTAAGGGCGTGGACTTTGTCTGGGCACCTCTGACGCTGGATGAATTCAATGCACTCACGCCAATGGGTCGCCTGCTTCAACGCCTTTACCGGAGCGGCTGGGGTCCGGGCGCGTATTACTTCATCGAGATGTGGTGGAAAAAAATGATGTTTCCGCCCGCATCGGAGGCCGGAAGCAAAAGGCTGGCAGTCTTTACGCTGGACTGCGTGCTGGTCACTTCATTTGCCATTGTCTGGGCTGCAACGCTAGCGGCCACCGGAATGGCAACGGACCAGGGTGCCATGTCCGCGCTGCTCTACGGCTTTGCACTGCCCCTGGTGGTCTGGTTCAACCTGATGGGCTTCGTCATTTATGGGCACCACACCCACACCGGGGTCTCATGGCACAACGATCGCGTGGCTTGGCAGCGCGCCCAGCCCTTTGTCTCAACGACAGTACACCTGACGTTTCCTTGTCAAGCCGGCGCCGTCCTGCACCACATCATGGAGCACACGGCACACCATGTTGACATGAGCATTCCGCTTTACAGGCTGAAGGGTGCGCAGGCAAAGCTCGAACAACTGTTGCCGGCCCGCATCGTGGTGCAGCCGTTTTCAATGCGCTGGTATTTCGGGACAGCGCGCGCCTGCAAGCTGTATGACTTCTCCCGCCATTGCTGGACCGATTTTTCAGGCCATGCCACCAGCACGCCCCGGCTTGAGCCCCTGCCAGACTGAACAACGCTTGATGTAGCGCAAGCCATACAGCGGCGCATCCAGCTGGCCTTGACCCAACACAAGGACGCGAACGGGCCGATATTTTTTAATGGTTTTACGGATGTCCCGTAAAACCATTGAAAGAAAGAATGAAGAAGCAAGTGATTGCAACCAGCCTGCTGGCGCTGTGCTGCAGGCGGGCGGGCGTGGACATTCCGGTGGCCAAAAACACCTACCTGAATTTCGACATCAAGAAGCCATACATCAGCACCGAAGTGTCTTCAGCGGGTGCCCGCATCGGTACCTTCCGGATTGACCCGATCCTCTTCGGAGTGGGTCTGGGCTGGTGCTTCTGACACGGCCGTTCTGTCAAGCCGCCCTGACCAGACGGCTTTTTAATCATCCTGCTGGTAACCCGTCATCACGCCAGCCATCACGCGCACGTGTGGCTTCCACATCCGGTAATCAGCACTTCTGATGGCGTGCCCCGGTTCGCAGGACTGATGACGATCCCGGTGGCCGGGTCATATCCCTCGCGACGCAAATGAAGCGCAAGGGCCGCATCCATGGTTTGTGCATGCTTCGGAAACCACAGGGCCAACTCACTGGCCATCTCGCGCAGGGCGGCTGTGTTGCCTGAAGCGGCCAGCGCATTACCTTCGCGCATCACCTCCAGCACCACCTTGTGCTGCATGCTGTGACAGTTGACGGACGAGAACCGCGTCGCCAGCATCCAGCGGTCTTCCTGTCCAAAATGTCCGGCCGTGTGATCCACCAGTTGCTGCCACGATTCAGGCAGGTCTTCGTCTGTGCTGCGCTGCGCTATCGCAAGCAGTTCGACAAACTCGCGGTGCGTGTCGTCGATGATGGGCAGGTCCAGCGACAGTGCATCGGACCATTCAAGGAATGCCATGGGGATTCTCCAGAAGTAAAACTGGAGGGTAGGTGCAAGCACCAAGCCGCACCTTGATGCAGGTCAGCCCGCTGCGCGCTTCTGCAAAATCTCAAAGGCAGGCAGGGTTTTGCCTTCGAGCACTTCAAGGAAAGCGCCACCACCGGTCGAGATGTAGTCGACCTGTTTTTCAATGCCGTACTTGGCAATCGCAGCCAGCGTGTCACCGCCGCCTGCGATGGAGAACGCACTGCTGTCCGCAATGGCGCGGGCAATGCCTTCGGTGCCGCGTGAGAAAGCCTCAAACTCGAACACGCCGACAGGCCCGTTCCAGACGATCGTGCCTGCGGCCTTGAGCTGGGCGGCCAGCAGGGCCGTGGTTTCAGGGCCTATGTCGAGAATGAGGTCGTCATCCGCCACATCGGCCGCCGCCTTGATGGTGGCAGGCGCATCGGCGGCAAAGGCTTTGGCGGTGACCACGTCGGTCGGGATAGGCACGGCCGCGCCCCGCGCCTTCATGGCCTCGATCACGGCTTTGGCTTCAGGCACCAGATCGGCCTCCGCCAGGCTCTTGCCAATCTTGAGGCCTGCGGCCAGCATGAAGGTGTTGGCAATGCCGCCGCCGACAATAAGCTGGTCCACGTTGCTGGCCAGCGACTTGAGGATGGTGAGCTTGGTCGAGACCTTGCTGCCGGCCACGATGGCGACCAGCGGACGGCGCGGGTCGGTCAGGGCTTTTGAAATGGCATCCATCTCTGCTGCGAGCAGGGGACCGGCGCAAGCTGTTCTGGCGTATTGTGCGATGCCATAGGTGGAGGCTTCAGCGCGGTGCGAGGTACCAAACGCGTCATGCACAAAGATTTCGCACAGTGCGGCCAGCTTGCGGGCCAGCGCTTCGTCGTTCTTCTTCTCGCCCTTGTTCACGCGGCAATTCTCAAGCAGGACGACTTCACCAGCCCTAACCTCAACGCCGTCTACCCAGTTGCTTTTCAATACCACCTCACGCCCCATGAGTTCTGACAGGCGTTTGGCCACTGGCGCGAGCGAGTCTTCGGGCTTGAAAGCACCCTCCGTCGGGCGACCGAGGTGGGAGGTCACCATCACCGCTGCACCTGCGTCCAGCGCCATTTGTATGCAGGGAATGGAAGCACGTATACGAGTGTCTTCGGTGATCTTGCCTGTATCGTCCTGCGGCACATTCAGGTCGGCACGAATGAAAACACGCTTGCCGGCTACCTGGCCGCTGGTGCACAAATCGGAAAAACGGATGAAGTTCATGGACGACTCACAAAATAAAAAAAGCTTTGGGCCGCATTGCCCAAGCCTTAAATTGTAGGTTGCCTCAAACCACACGCCCCGCACGTTCTGGTCATGCTAGTCCGAGCCGCGGAACCGGCTTTGCCGGGCCGCAGGCGGGCGGCCCCCTCGGGGGGCAGAGAGTTACACGAAGTGAGCGAACGTGGGGGCCATATATCTACCAACCGAGACCCACATGCAACGGCAGGTAAGCCGCCATGCCCACAATGATGGTGCCAAGGATGCCCCGGCGCCAGTAAAACCACATCACTCCTGCTGCCACGGCAAAAAGGCGTGCATCCTTCAAGCTGGAAATGACATGCCCCTGGCTCATCACGACCTCCGGAATAACAACGGCAGCCAGCGCTGCAATCGGCGCGTAATGCAGGCCGCGCTGGGCCCAGGCAGGCAGTTTCCAGGGTTTGTCAGAGATAAAAAAGAAAGAACGGGTGATCACCGTGACGCAAACCATGCCGGCAATGGTCAGCAAGGTCCACCAGTCCGTCTTGTTCATGGGGACTCCTTCACATCGGCGGGTCGCGGCAGGCGGAGATCAGGCTTTTCGAGCAGCAGGCAGACCGCGACGGATGCGGCAATGGCGACCAGCATGTTCAGCTTGAGTGGCAGGGCAAAGGCTGCGACAGCGACGCCGCCCGAAACCAGCGCGGCCACGACACGCAAACGGGTGGTTGCAAGCGAAGAGAGCACACCGACCAGGGCAAGAATGCCGGCAAACGATAGCCCCCAGGAAGGCGGAATCGCATTCGCAAGAGAGATTCCCAGCAAGCTCATGCCCGCCCAGGACGTCCAGTTGAGGGTGACATTACCGGCCCAGTAGGCCTCCTGCGCCCGTCGGGTTTCGGGGTCTTCAGAGGCATGCGGGAAGCGTTTGGTCAACAGCACATAGCTCATGTCGGCCGTGAGATAACCGTAGAGCATGCGGCGGCGGCGGGAAAGATGCATGACATATGGCCGCAGGTGTGCACTGAACACCATGAAACGCAGGTTGACGCAAAAAGCGGTGGCAAGAATCACCCACATGGGCGCACCAGCAGCGATAAGGGGTATCGCCGCAAGCTGGGAACTGCCGGCGTACACCAGGACACCCATAAAACAGGCCTCCATGGTGCTCATGCCGGACTTCACCATGGCAACGCCCGTCATCAGCCCCCAGGCCGCAATACCGGGTGCAACTGCAGCGCTGGCCATAAAGCCGCGCCGAAATTCCGGATGCCTGAACAATGGACTCACCTGCAAGCCTCAGACATTTTTCGCGAAAATCATTCCGGGATGGATATCGAAACCCCTCAGGAAATCTGCAGCAGGCAAGACCTTGCCGCCTGCTTTCTGCAGGCGCAAGGCGCGCAACATACCCTTACCCGTTGCGATATCAACACCTGCACCGCCAGCTGCAACCACCTGGCCGGGCACCGCATCGGCGGGGGCACTTTTATCAAGGACGAGGGCACTGTGCAACTTGATGGACTCCGTGCCCAGCCAGCCAAATGCGACCGGAAAGGGATTGAATGCCCGTATGCGCTGCTCGATGGCAACGACATCCTGCGACCAGTCAATGGCCGCCTCGTGCTTTTCAATCTTGCTGGCGTAGGTGGTGCCTTCTTCAGGCTGCTTGACGGGCTGCAGGCCGCCGCAGGCTGCCAGCTCAAGCGCTTCAACCACCAATCGCCCCCCCAGCGCTGCGAGCTTGTCATGCAGCGATCCCGTAGAGTCGTCAGGCGCGATGCGCAATTTTTCGACCAGCAGCATGTCACCCGTGTCCAGCCCTGCATCCATTTGCATGATGGTGATACCGGTTTCCAGGTCGCCGGCCTCGATAGCGCGGTGTATGGGCGCCGCACCACGCCAGCGCGGAAGAAGGGATGCATGAATGTTGAGGCAACCCAGCCTGGGCGTATCCAGCGCCCACTGCGGCAGGATCAAGCCGTACGCCGCCACCACCATCACGTCGGCTCCTGCCGCCTCGATGGCCAGTTGCGCTGCCCGGGCCTCGTCCGGGTATTTGCCGTCCAGGCGCAGGCTGCGCGGCTGGGCGACGGCGATGCCCTGGTCCAGGGCGAACTGCTTGACGGGAGAGGCCTGCAGCTTCATGCCGCGGCCGGCCGGGCGGTCCGGCTGGGTCAATACGAGGGGGATGTCAAAGCCAGCGGCATGCAGGCGTTCCAGCGCAACGCGGGCAAACTCGGGCGTGCCCGCAAAAATGACGCGCATCGGGCTCTGCCTTGCCTACTCAGCTTTTTGCTGCTTGATCATCTTGGTCTTGATGCGGTTGCGCTTGAGGGGCGACAGATACTCCACAAACACCTTGCCCAACAGGTGGTCCATCTCGTGCTGGATGCAGACTGCCAGCAGGCCATCGGCCTCATGCGTCTGCAACTGGCCGACCAGGTCCAGCGCCTGCACCTTGACCGAGATGGAGCGCTCCACGCCGTCGTAAATGCCGGGCACGGACAGGCAACCCTCGTCATTGACCTTTTTTTCAGGGCTGGCCCAGGTAATTTCGGGGTTGATCAGCACCAGCGGCTTGTCGCGCCCTTCACTGACATCAATCACGACCAGACGCTCATGAACGTTGACCTGGGTGGCAGCCAGGCCTATGCCCTCGGCCTCATACATGGTCTGCAGCATGTCATCGACCAGTTGCTGGATGCGCGCATCCACCGCGGCAATGGGCTTGGCCACGGTGTGAAGCCGGGGGTCAGGGTAGCGAAGAATGGGAAGTATGGTCATGGGCTGCTATCAGTGTCTCTATTTTCGCAAATTTTTTTGACTTTTACGGATTCAAGGGCTTGTCAATACGCGTTTTCGTTGCCTAATCAAGGGCTTAGGTACAAAATCGCCAGTAACTTATCAAGATAAAACATGGCCCCGGCCCCCAGGGAACCGGGCCAGGCAAGCCCGGAGGGGCCTTAAAGATGCACATTATTCCTGGTCGGATTTCGGGTCATTTGAGCGCTGTTTCAATAGCGCTAAGCCTGCTGGGCGCCACATTTGCAGCCAACGCGCAAAACTTCCCTGTGACCAGCGACCAGAAGGCCACTGCCACTCAGGTCGCGCAAACCGGTATTCCCCTGGAAGACCTGGCGCCCAATGCACCTGACACCTACATTGTCAAGAGCGGCGACACGCTGTGGGCCATCTCCGGACTTTTCCTCAAAACGCCATGGCGCTGGCCTGAACTGTGGGGCATGAACCTGCAGGACATCCGCAACCCTCACCGCATTTATCCGGGCCAGCAACTCTACCTCGACAAATCCACCGGCCGCGCCATTTTGCGGACGCGCCAGGCCACCGGCACAGCCGTTGATGGGCCTCCAACCGACACCGTGCGTGTGTCACCGCGCACACGGTTTGAGTCCCTGACCGACTCGTCCATACCCACGCTCTCCTTCAATGCCATTGAGCCCTTTCTTGCGGAGCCCATGATTGTCGATGAGGCGGCCTTTCTCGGCGCGCCCCGCATTGTGGCCACGCAGGAAGGTCGTGTCTTGCTGAGCCGCGGCGACCGTGCCTATGCGCGTGGCCAGTCCGGCAACGGAACTGCCGGCAAGGTCCTGAGCGATGCGCGGGGCGAGCCGCTTGAATACCGCGTCTTCCGCAATGCCACGCCACTCAGGGATCCCACGACACGCGCCATCCTGGGCTACGAGGCACAGTTTGTCGGCAAGGCCGAACTGGTGCGCGGTGAAGGTTCGCAGCAGATTGCCACCCGGGACGGCACCCTGACCACGGAAGTCGTGCCCGCCACGATAGACATCGTCGTGGCGAAAGAAGAAATGCGGGTGGGCGATCGCCTGGTGGCAGAGCCGCCCCGCGTATCGCAAAACTATGCGCCCCACGCACCGGCCACACCCCTCTCCGGCCAGATTGTTTCTGTCTATGGCAGCGGCGTCACCTATGCATCATCCAACCAGGTCGTGGTGGTCAACCGCGGCACCCGTGATGGCCTTGAAAACGGGCATGTCATGGCCATCCTGAAAGACGGTGCAGTGCTTCAGGACAAGACCGATGCATCCCGCCAGCGCATCAAGTTGCCCAATGAACGCAACGGCCTGCTGATGGTGTTTCGCACCTTTGAAAACCTGTCTTACGCGCTGGTGCTCCAGATCAACGACGGGGTGAAGGTCGGCGACCGCTTCGCCAATCCGAACTGAGCCGGCGCCCCTTTTGGACCGCGATGAACTCCGGGCCTGGCTGCGCCTGACGCTGGCCCCCGGCGTCGGCAATGAAGCCTCGCGCAAGCTGCTGGCCACCTTCGGCTCGGCCCAGGCGATTTTTGAACAAAGCCCGGCCGCCTTGAGGCGACTCGGCAGCGACAAGCTTGAGCGCGCGCTGCTGGAAGAATCACCCGCACTGGCAGAACTGCTGCAAACCACACTGGACTGGCTGGCTGCGGCCGCTAACCGGCAGGTCGTCACCCTGGGCGATGCCGCCTACCCGGCCAGCCTGCTCAACATCGCAGACCCGCCGCTCATGCTCTACATGATGGGCTCGCTGGCCGCGCCTTCATCGATGGCGCAAGCCGGCCCCTGCCTGGCCATCGTCGGCAGTCGCAACCCCACACCGCAGGGTGAGATCAATGCACGGCAGTTTGCAAAATCATTCGGCGCCTCGGGCATGTGTGTAGTGTCGGGCCTGGCCATGGGCGTGGATGGCGCCGCGCATGACGGCGCGCTGCTGGGCGGCGGAACCACCATAGCCGTGGTCGGCACGGGCCTGGACCGTGTCTACCCGAAAAAGCACCTGGAGCTGGCCCACCGCATTGCAGCACAGGGCATGATCATCAGCGAGTTCCCGCTGGGTACGCCGCCCATCAGCAGCAACTTTCCCAAACGCAACCGCATCATCTCCGGCCTGTCGCAGGGCGTGCTGGTGGTTGAAGCCGCACTCAAATCCGGCTCGCTCATCACGGCACGCATGGCGACCGAGCAGGGCAAGGAGGTGTTTGCGATTCCTGGCTCCATCCATTCACCGCAGTCCCGCGGCTGCCACTGGCTGATCAAACAGGGCGCCAAGCTGGTGGAAAACGCTGAGGATGTTCTTGAAGAGTTGAGGCTGCCTTCAAGCCGCCCGGCAGAAAGCAACACAGACGAAGAGGATGAAGCCAGCGAAGCGGCGCCAGCCGACAAAGGTTTTATGACGGCACTCGGCTTTGATCCCGTCAGCCTGGATGCCCTGCAGGCGCGCACAGGCCTGCCCACGCCGGAACTGCAGGCAAAGCTGCTGGAGCTTGAACTGGACGGCGTGTTGACACGATTGCCAGGCGGCCTGTTCCAGCGGATGACGCGGGCCTAGGCGCCCGACAGCCTTTCAGGCTGCGAGCTTCTCCGCAGCAACACCGCCATTGCGGAAGTCGTGCATCAGCCCAGACCACTGCAGGCGCGCGGTTTTCAGGTTGCGCGCCTTGACGTGACCATAACCCTTGATGAGTTCGGGGATGCGCGCAATCTCGACGGCCGTGGCGTGATTGCCCTCGCCCAGCGTAGACAACAGGCTTTCAATGCTGGCCTTGTACTCTTCGATCAGCGCACGTTCGGTCTTGCGTTCTTCTGTCTTGCCGAAGATGTCAAAGGCTGTGCCGCGCAGGCCCTTGAGCTTTGCCAGCACCCTGAAGCCGCTCAGCATCCACGGGCCGAACTTCTGCTTTTGCAGCTCCCCCCTGTCGTTCTGTTTCGCAATCATCGGCGGGGCCAGGTGGTAGTTGAGCTTGAAGTCGCCTTCAAACATGGCGTTGACCTTGTTGAGGAAGGTCGCATCGGTATGCAGGCGCGCGACCTCGTACTCGTCCTTGTACGCCATCAGCTTGAACAAATACCGGGCGACGTTTTGCGCGAGCAGTTTTTTGCCCAGCGGCGCTTCAGCCTGCTCGACGCGGCGCACGAATTGTTCGTACGACTTCGCATATGCGGCATCCTGGTAAGCCGTCAGAAACTCCACACGCTTCGCCACCAGTTCTTCCAGCCCCTGGCGCGCAGCAGGCATGGCGATGACCTGCGCCGAGGCGTACAGACGTTCGACCGAAGCAAGATCGTGCGCGGCACGGCGGCCCCAGGCAAAGGCCGTCTTGTTCTGTTCGATGGCCACGGCATTGAGTTCAATCGCACGCGTCAAGGCTTCGAGCCCCAGCGGGATCCATCCCTTTTGCCAGGCGTAGCCCAGCAGCATGGGGTTGGCATAAATGCTGTCACCCATGAGTTTGGTGGCGGCGGTGTCAGCATCAAACGCGCCGACACTACCGGCGCCCACGGCCTTGCTGATCTCGGCCTGGCAGGCGCTGCCGGGGTTGACCCAGCCACCGTTGTGCACGAATGAAGCCGTCGGCGCGCTGTGGGCATTGAGCGCCACATGCGTGCGGCCTTCGCGCATGCGCGCCATGGTTTCCTTGTTGGCGGTGACGATGGGGTCGCAGCCAATGATGAGGTCGGCACTGGCAGTACCCACACGTGTGGTGCAGATGCCGTCAGGCCGGTCGCTGATGAGCACATGGCTCCAGGTGCTGCCGCCCTTTTGCGCCAGGCCTGCCGCGTCCTGCGTGATGATGCCCTTGCCTTCGATGTGCGCGGCCATGCCGAGCAGCTGGCCTATGGTGATGACACCGGTGCCACCCACGCCTGCCACCACGATGCCCCACAGCGGGTGATCTGCGCCCAGCACCGGCAGCACCGGTTCAGGCAATTCACCGCCTTCAAACGGGTTGAATTTTTTGTCGGCCTTCGATTTCTTTTTCAGCTGGCCGCCTTCGACGGTCACAAAGCTCGGGCAAAAGCCTTTGACGCACGAGAAATCCTTGTTGCAGGTGCTCTGGTTGATCTGGCGCTTGCGGCCGAATTCTGTTTCGAGCGGCTCTACGCTCATGCAATTTGACTGCACGCTGCAGTCGCCGCAACCTTCACACACCAGCTCATTGATGACAACGCGCGCTGCAGGGTCAACCATGGTGCCGCGCTTGCGGCGGCGGCGCTTCTCGGTTGCGCAGGTCTGGTCGTAGATGATGATGGTGGTGCCGGTGATTTCGCGGAACTCGCGCTGTATCACATCGAGTTCATCGCGGTGGTGCACCGTCACGCCTTCGGCGAGTTTGACGCCGTCGTATTTTTCAGGCTCGTCGGTCACCACGACGATCTTCACCGCGCCCTCGGCTTTCACCGAATGCGAAATCTGCACCACCGAATGCCCCTCGGGCCGCTCACCGACCTGCTGGCCACCCGTCATGGCAACCGCATCGTTGTAGAGAATTTTGTAGGTGATGTTCACACCGGCGGCAATGCTCTGGCGTATCGCCAGCAGCCCGCTATGAAAGTAGGTGCCGTCACCGAGGTTGGTGAACATGTGCTTGTCCGTTGTGAATGGCTGCTGGCCGACCCAGGGCACGCCCTCGCCGCCCATCTGCGTGAAGCCCAGCGTGC
>JAZKCB010000250.1:0-3727 GCA_040388335.1 Pseudomonadota bacterium
CACATGGCCCATGTGCAGCTTGCCGCTGGGGTAAGGCAGCATGGAGCAGGCGTAGTACTTGCCGAGCGGCTTTTTCGGATCGTCGTGGTTTTCGACGCGGTAGGCGTCGGCGGCAGTCCAGTGCGTTTGAGCGCTGCGCTCGATCTCGATGTGGTTGTATTTTTCTTGCATGAAGGAAGGGTGCGGAATCAGGCCAAAGCAGGCAGGCAGCAGCCGGCTGCGAAACAAGGGATTTTAGGCGCTACCGGGGAAGGCGCCCGGCCACAGGGTCAGGGCTTGCGGGCAGGCACTGCAGACGACGACGGGGTTGCGACAGGGTTGTCGGCAATAAAGCCGATTCGGTTTAGACCGGCCTTTTGTGCAATACCCATCACCTCGACGACTTTTCCGTAAGGCACGGTCTGGTCGGCGCGCAACTGCACTTCGGTATCAGGGTTCGCCGATGCGGTCTGCGCCAGGCGGCTGGCCAGCTGCTCGGGGGCGACGGGTTTGTCATTGAAGAAAACCTGCCCGGCCGGGTCCACCACCAGCGTCACAAATTTGGGCGCATCGACAGGTTTTGCCGCGTCGGTTTTAGGAAGATCCAGCCTGATGGAGCTCGCCAGCAGTGGTGCCGTGAGGATAAAGATCACCAGCAGCACCAGCATCACGTCGACCAGCGGCGTGACGTTGATCTCGCTCATGGGCTGTGAGCCTTGTGTTCTTTCAAGCCGGCCGAAAGACATGAGCCCCCACGCTTTTCACTTCGTGTAATGCGCTGCCCCCCGAGGGGGCTGGCCTTGCTTGGGGCGGCCCGGCGCGACGGCCGTCCACTCCGGTTTTATCCATTTTTCTGCACCAGCAGTTCACGAAGGTCGCGGGCAAAGCCCTCAAGATCCGCTTCAATGCGGCCAATGAAACGGCCGAAGATGTTGTACGCAAGCACCGCAGGGATGGCGACTGCCAGGCCGGCCGCGGTCATGATGAGCGCTTCGCCGACCGGGCCCGACACCTTGTCGATGGTGATCTGGCCTGCAGACGCAATGCCGATCAGCGCGTGGTAAATGCCCCAGACGGTTCCGAGCAAACCCACAAACGGCGCAGTCGAACCCACTGTGGCCAGCAGAACCTGGCCAAACTGCAGCTTGTGCAGGACGGCATGCAGCGCATCACGCAGCAATCGAGTCAACTGCTGGGATTTATCGCCGGCGGTGGCCAGTGTGCCGGTGGTGCTGATTTGCGTCGCGGCGATCAGCGGTGACACCAGTGCCTCGCGGTCAAAGGCGGCTACTTTTTCAGTGGCTTCATCGATGGACGCGGATTGCCAGAACGCCGCCGTGCTGCGGGCTGTGTCGCCGACGGCGCGGTGCAGCAGCCAGGCCTTCCAGAGAATCACCACCCAGCTGGCGACGGACATCAGCAGCAGGATCACGGCCACGGCCTGGCTGATAAAGCCACCCTGGGCCAGAACGCCGGGCAGGTTCATGACTGGCTCACTTCAGGTCGAGGACATCGAACATGTCAAACAAGCCAGAGGTCTTGCCTGCCAGAAAACGCGCGGCGCGCACGCTGCCCTGGGCATAGGTCTCGCGGCTGGACGACTTGTGGGTGATTTCTATGCGCTCACCGTCACCGAGAAACAGCACGGTGTGGTCACCCACGATATCACCACCGCGTACCGCAGCAAAGCCGATGGTCGAGGGGTCGCGTTCACCCGTCAGGCCTTCACGCCCATAGACGGCGCAGTCCTTGAGGTCGCGGCCCAGCGCAGCGGCAATCACTTCCCCCATCTTGAGGGCGGTGCCTGAAGGCGCATCGACCTTGTGGCGGTGATGGGCCTCAATGATTTCAATGTCATAGCCGGTCGACATGGCCTTGGCGGCCATTTCCAGCAACTTGAGGGTGACGTTCACACCCACGCTCATGTTGGGTGCCATGACGATGGCAATGTCTTTGGACGCAGCGGCAATTTCAGCCTTCTGTGCCTCTGAAAAACCCGTAGTGCCTATGACCATCTTGACGCCCATCTCACGGCAGACAGCAAGGTGCGCCATGGTGCCTTCGGGGCGTGTGAAGTCAATCAGCACGCTCGCATCTTGAAGGCCCGCGCGGATGTCGGACTGGATCAGTACACCGCTGGCATGGCCCAAAAAAGCGGCGGCGTCGGTGCCTATGGATGGACTGGACGCCACATCCAGCGCGCCGCCCAACTGGCAATCGCCGCTGTTTTTGACCGCTTCGATCAGCATCTGACCCATGCGCCCGCTGGCGCCGGCAATCGCCAGCCTGTGTTGACCGGGTGCGCTCACCGCAGCGAGCTTTCAAGCGGGGGGTAGGCGGCAGACGGCGCGCCCACAGCAGCAGCACCGCTGGTGCTTGGTGAGGTGACTGGACGTGCATTGGGAATGGTGGACGGCGCCTTGGCGGCTGCGTTTTTGAGCTGCTCCTCAGTCGCTTCAAGCACAGGAACCGCGCCCAGCTTGCGGCGGGAGTCGAGTTTTGCGATGAATTCTGCTTCGCTGGGCATGGTGTCGCCTTCAGAGCGCTCCATCACGTCACCCTTGAAAAAGACCGTGTATTTCAGGGACTGCGGCTCAACGCCCTGGCGCTTCAGGGTAAAGACATAGTCCCAGCGATCAGCATGAAAGACGCTGGCAAGCAGCGGCGTGCCCAGCACGTCCTTGACCTGCGCCCGTGTCATGCCGGGCTTGAGCGCCTCGACCTGCTCTTTGGAGATGAAGTTGCCCTGGACGACATCGACCTTGTAAGGTGTGATCCAGTTCACCGGATTGACGGAAGCGGCGCTCATGTTCTTCCAGGTGCTGCAGGCCGTCAGCAACAAGGCCGCAAGCGCCATCGCTGAAACCGGAAGTGTCTTGCGAATGCTGTAACGATGATTTTCGGACATGGCGGACATTGGGATTGGGTGTAGCGATATGATTGGTCATTGTAGCGGCTGGGTACCTTTATACCCTGTCAGCGCCAAGGGAGACCAGCCGGTAACCCGGGCCGCATTTCCCCTGGGAGCAACCCAATGAGCAATATCGACGAACTCAAGAGCACGGGGCTCAAGGCCACCCTGCCGCGCCTCAAGATTCTGGACGTGTTCCAGAAAAGCACCCAACGTCACCTGACGGCCGAAGACGTCTTCCGTGTGCTGCTGGAAGACCGCACCGATATCGGCCTGGCCACTGTTTACCGCGTGCTGACCCAGTTCGAGCAGGCAGGCATCCTGAGCCGCAGCCACTTTGAAAGCGGCAAGGCGGTTTACGAAATCAACGAAGGCCACCACCACGACCACCTGATCTGCACATCATGCGGGCGGGTTGAAGAGTTTTACGACGCAGAAATCGAAAAGCGCCAGCAGATCGTTGCCAAAACCAAAAACTGGATCCTGCAGGATCACGCCATGTCACTCTACGGGCTCTGCGCCAACTGCGCAGACAAGAAATAAGGGCCGCCAACGCAGCGAGGTTTTCGCAAGCCGGGGCCGCGGAACTGGCTCTGCCAGGCCGCAGGCGCAGCGGCCCCCTCGGGGGCAGGGAGTTACACGAAGTGAGCGACCGTGGGGGCCACGTTCATTCGTCTTGTTCCATGGCTCGACGGTGGCGCTCGACAAATTCCTGATAGGTGTGAATGCCGCGCAGCTGCAGGATGGCGTTGCGCACGGCGGCTTCGACCAGCACGGCGATATTGCGGCCGGCCTCCACCTGGATGATGACCTTGCGCACCGGAATGCCCAGCACGT
>JAZKCB010000251.1:0-17132 GCA_040388335.1 Pseudomonadota bacterium
GCCACGTGCTGGTGCAGGACTCGCAGGAGGTCAAGCTCGACAGGCACCTCTTCAACGAAGCCTATTTGATGCACACCTCGACCTCGCCGCAGTACAGCATCATCGCCAGCTGCGACGTGGCCGCCGCCATGATGGAGCCACCCGGCGGCACCGCGCTGGTCGAAGAAAGCATTGCCGAGTCGCTGGATTTCCGCCGTGCCATGCGCAAGATCGATGAAGAGTACGGTGACGACTGGTGGTTCAAGGTCTGGGGCCCGGACAAGCTGGTGGACGAAGGCATTGGCGAGGCCAAGGACTGGATCATCAAGGGCGAATCCCGCAGTGCCAAGACCGCCAAAAACGGCGCCAACAACTGGCACGGCTTTGGCCAGATGGCGACCGGCTTCAACATGCTGGACCCGATCAAGTCCACCATCGTCACGCCCGGCCTCGATTTGAACGGCAAGTTCGCCAAGACCGGCATCCCCGCGTCCATCGTGACCAAGTTCCTGGCCGAGCACGGCGTGATCGTTGAAAAGACCGGTCTCTACAGCTTCTTCATCATGTTCACCATCGGCATCACCAAGGGTCGCTGGAACACGCTGCTCACGGCGCTGCAGCAGTTCAAGGACGACTACGCCAAGAACCAGCCGATGTGGCGCATCCTGCCCGAGTTTTGCCAGAAGTTTCCGAAGTACGAACGAATGGGTCTGGCCGATTTGTGCCAGTACATCCACGCGCTGTATTCGAAGTACGACATCGCCCGCCTGACCACCGAGGTCTACCAGAGCGACCTTGAGCCGGCCATGAAGCCGAGCGAGGCCTACGCCCACAT
This sequence comes from Pseudomonadota bacterium, assembly GCA_040388335.1. Classification (GTDB taxonomy): domain Bacteria; phylum Pseudomonadota; class Gammaproteobacteria; order Burkholderiales; family Burkholderiaceae_C; genus Polaromonas. The sequence continues at coordinate 815 of JAZKCB010000251.1, forward strand.
CGCCCAGCGCAAGACCGAACGTGTGGAGATCGATCATCTCGAAGGCCGTATCACCGTCGGCCTGGTCACGCCTTACCCGCCGGGCATTCCGCTCCTGATTCCGGGTGAGGTCTTCAACAAGAAGATCGTCGACTACCTGAAGTTCGCGCGTGAGTTCAATGTGCATTGCCCCGGCTTTGAGACCGATATCCACGGTCTCGTCAGTGAGGTCGATGCCAAGGGCAAGATGCGCTACTACGCGGACTGCGTCAAGAAATAAGGCAGCAGGGAAGGGCAGTAAGGGCTAGTTCGGCCCGTCTTCCCGCACCCGCATAAAGCTGGCAAAACGCGGAATGCCGCTGTCATTCAGGCCGCGATAACGGTAGGTGACCAGCGTGCCGACCGGCGGCGGGTTCTTGCGTTGCATATCGCTGAAACCTGTTCCCAGCTTGAAGCGCTGCCCCGGTTTGCCGCCTTCAGCCGGCATTTCGACCAGCAACGCGCCCAGCCAGCCGGCGTTTTTGCCTTTGCCGGCGATATGGCCGACCACCCGCGCTTCGGCGTCTTCATGCGTCTTGACCTTGAGCAGGTCGTCATTGCGCAGCCCTTTGTAGAGCGAATCGCCACGATGCAGCATCAGGCCTTCGCCGCCCAGCTTCACTGTCTTTTTGAGCTGCGCCTGCAGTGCGGCATGGCTGGCGATGCGGTACTGCGCCACCGCCACCACCCACGGCTCATCGATTCGTGAAACCAGTCCGCTGATCGCCGGAATACGCTCGGTGAACGGCCCGGGCTGTGCCGGCAGGTCAAACACCATGAAGCGCATGCCGCGCCAGGCGGCGTCATCGGGCACCTGCTGGCGCACGGTCGACACCGCCTTTGAAAATTGACCACGCCCGGCCCAGAGTTCACCGTCCATGGGAGTTTTGGGCCAGCCAGCGGTAAACCACGCCGGCGCCATCACGCGCTCGCCGCCCCGGGTGAGCAGCTTTTCGCCGTCCCAGAAACCACGCACGCCATCGTATTTTTCGCTGACCCAGTAGTCGGCCAGCACCACACCGGGGTGATAGACGTTGGCCAGCATCAGCGCAGGCTTGCCCGGGGCCTGCTGGGCAATGGCTGGCGGCAGTGAAAGAAAACCGGCAGCTGCGAGCAGCGCGGCGAGCACGCTAGCGCGCAAGACACCACCTGAATGGTGTGAAAACCTTTTCATATCGCTCCCTGATGGCGTTTTGACGCCAATTCATTAAAATTTGGCGCACTATACTTTTGATAGCTGCTCACGCCCGTGTCTATTGGTCTGAATGCCGATTTGATGCTAAAAAATATCCATTTCGAGGCATTTTTGACCCGTTTTTAGTCCCGGGAACGGCAAATAAGCGTCAATGTTACATTTTACGTAACAATAGAATTGATTGTTACGAAATTTGTAGCAGTCAGGTTAATCAGGCCTCTGCCGACTCGGCAATGCCGCCCACGACGTTGCTGAAGCCGCCATCGACATAGGTGATCTCGGCGCTCACACCGGCTGCCAGGTCGCTCAGCAAAAATGCGGCGACATTGCCGACGTCCTCAATCGTCACGTTGCGGCGAATCGGTGAGGTTTCGGCCACCACGCTCAAAATCTTGCCAAAGCCCTTGATGCCGCTGGCGGCAAGCGTTTTGATCGGACCCGCGCTGATGCCGTTTGCGCGCATGCCGCGCTTTTTGCTGCCGAGTGATTCGGCCAGGTAGCGCACCGATGCTTCCAGGCTCGCTTTCGCCAGGCCCATGGTGTTGTAGTTGGGCACGACCTTCTCTGCACCCAGATACGACAGCGTCAGGACCGATGCCTTGTCATTGAGAAAGGGCAGGGCTGCCTTGGCCATGGCGGGGAAGCTGTAGGCGCTAATGTCGTGGGCGATGCGAAAGGCCTCGCGGCTCAGGCCGTCCAGGAAGTCGCCTGCAATAGCCTCGCGCGGTGCAAAACCGATGGCATGCACAAAGCCGTCAAAGGTCGGCCAGGTCTGGGTCAGGTCAGCCATCAACTGGGCAATCTGCTCATCGCTGCCAACGTCGCAGTCAAACACCAGCTTGCTGCCGAAGTCAGCGGCAAATTCAGTGATGCGGTCCTTGAAGCGTTCGCCCTGGTAGCTGAAGGCCAGTTCGGCGCCTTGCGCGTGGCAGGCCTTGGCTATGCCGTAGGCAATCGAGCGGTTCGACAGGACGCCGGTGATCAGCAGTTTTTTGCCGGTGAGAAAACCCATGTGTAGTACTCCGTAATGTGTCTGGCAGGTTCACGTTTGACGCGTGACCAAGTAGGGCAGAATTGTCGCATGCGGGATTTGTCTCTTTTGAAGGCTTGGGTGCTGGTCGGTATGGCTTTGTCGGCCCACGCATCGCACGCCGCCCATGCCTACGCGCAGTTTGGCGACATCAAATACCCGCCGGGTTTCACGAACTTCAGTTACGTGAACCCGAACGCGCCCAAGGCCGGTGAAATCCGCATGGTGCCGCCCACCCGGCCGACCAATTTCGACAAGTTCAACCCCTTCACCCTGCGCGGCACAGCGCCCTACAACATCGGCGGGCTGCTGCTGGAAAGCCTGCTGACCGGCAATTCCGAAGAACCGACGACGGCCTACGGCCTGCTGGCGGAGGATGTGGAGGTTGCGGCAGACAAACTTTCGGCCACCTTCAGGCTGAACCCGAAAGCGACTTTCCACAATGGCAAGCCGGTGCTGGCCGCCGACGTCGTGCATTCGTTCAAGACGCTGATCAGCAAGGAAGCCGCCCCGCAATTCAAGACCATTTATGCCGAGGTGAAAGACGCTGCAGTGGTGTCCGAGCGCGTGGTGCGTTTTGATTTCGTCACGCCCAACCCCGAGCTGCCGCTGGTTGTGGGCGGCATGGCCGTGTTCAGCCGCGACTGGGGCATGGCTGGCGGCAAACGCAAGCCGCTGGACCAGATCGTCTCCGAGCCGCCGATTGGCTCGGGCCCGTACAAGCTGGCTTCGCTGGCCATGGGCCGTGACATCACCTATGTACGCGACCCGAAGTACTGGGCCGTGGACTTGCCGACACGCAAGGGTCTATACAACTTTGACCGGGTGACCTACAAGATTTACCTGGATGACACTGCCAAGTTCGAAGGCCTCAAGGCCGGGGAATACGACTTCATGCGTGAGTTCACCTCGCGCAACTGGGCGCGGCAATACACCGGCAAGCAGTTCACATCGGGAGAAGTGATCAAACGCGCGTTTGAAAACAAGAACCCCGGCGACTTCCAGGGCTACATCTTCAATTTGCGCAGGCCGCAGTTCCAGGACATTCGCGTGCGCAAGGCCTTCAGCCTGGCGATGGATTTTGAATGGATGAACCGGCAGCTTTTCTACGGCATCTACAAGCGCGTCGAAGGGTACTTTCCCAACAGCGAATTTCATGCTGAAGGCCTGCCCAAACCCGACGAGATGGCTTTGCTCGAACCGCTGAAGGACAAGCTCCGCCCTGAGGTGTTTGGCCCTGTGCCGCTGTCAACCAGTACTGCACCACCCGGCAGCCTGCGCGAGAACCTGCGCCAGGCCCAGGCGCTGCTGAAAGAAGCGGGCTGGACCTACCGTGACGGCGCGCTGCGTAACGCCAAAGGCCAGGCCTTCGTGGTGGAGTTTCTGAACGACCAGCCATCACTGGTGCGTGTCTTCACACCTTTCCAGAAAGCGCTTGAAAAGCTGGGCATCACGCTGACCTACCGGGTCGTCGACTTTTCGCTCGCCAAGCAGAAGATGGACGCTTTTGACTTTGACATCACGACCACACGCTTGCCTGGCAGCACGGCGCCGGGCGGCGAGTTGCTGGACAGATGGGGTTCCGAAGCTGCCAAAACGCCGGGCTCGTCCAATGTTTGGGGCATTGCTGACCCGGCTGTCGATGCGCTGCTGCAAAAAGTGGTGACGGCAAAAACCCGTCCCGACCTCAGTGCCGCCATGCGGGCACTGGACCGCGTGCTGACCAACGGCTATTACTCTGTGCCGCAGTATTACGGCGATGCCTTCCTCATCGGTTACCGGCCTAAACCATTCGTTTTACCCTCGATCATTCCGCCATATTACGAAGCCGATACCTGGGCCATGAGCACATGGTGGGCATCCTCTTCCAATAAATAGGACCATGGCCAGCTACATCCTCAAACGCCTGCTGCTCATGATCCCGACCCTGTTCGGCATCCTGCTGGTGACCTTTGCCATGGTGCAGTTTGTGCCGGGCGGGCCGGTTGAGCAAATGGTGGCCCAATTGCAGGGCCGGGATTCGGGCGGTGAGCGTGCTGCGACCTCGGGCGCTGGCTACCGTGGCCGCCAGGGTGTGGATGCCAAACGCATTGAAGAAATCAAGGTACTTTATGGTTTTGACAAACCCGTGCACGAGCGTTTTATCCAGATGCTGGGCCAGTTTGCGCGCTTCGATCTCGGCAACAGTTTTTACCAGCGCAAGGATGTCTGGCAACTGGTGAAGGAGAAGCTGCCGGTGTCCATCAGCCTCGGCTTGTGGACTTTCTTCATCAGCTATTTGATCGCCGTGCCTTTGGGCGTTGCCAAGGCGGTGAGGGCAGGGACACGTTTTGACTTTGTCACCAGCCTGATTGTGCTGGTTGGTTATGCGATTCCGGGCTTTGTTCTGGGTGTGGCCCTGGTGGTTATTTTTGGCGGCCAGCTGCAATGGTTTCCGCTGCGCGGGCTCACGTCGAGCAACTGGGAAACCCTGAGCTGGGGCGCAAAAATCACCGACTATCTCTGGCACATCACCTTGCCGGTGATCGCCATGGTGCTGGGCAGTTTTGCCGTGACGGCGGTGCTTACCAAAAACTCCTTTCTCGAAGAGATCCGCAAGCAGTACGTGCTGACGGCGCGCGCCAAGGGCCTGAGCGAGCGGCAGGTGCTGTGGAAACACGTGTTTCGCAATGCGCTGATCCCCATCATCACCGGCTTCCCGGCGGCGTTCATCGGTGCTTTCTTCACGGGCTCGCTGCTGATTGAAACCCTGTTTTCGCTCGACGGGCTGGGTCTGCTCAGCTATGAAAGCGTGATACGGCGCGACTACCCTGTCGTGCTGGGCACGCTTTATTTGTTCACGCTGATTGGACTGGTGACCAAGCTGATCAGCGATCTTTGCTACGTCTGGGTCGATCCAAGGGTGAAGTTTGACTAGCTTGACCACCCCCCCCGAAATGGCCTCTGGCCATCTTCCCCCCAAGGGGGCGCCGCTGGCGGCCGGGCGGAGCCCGATCCGCGGCGGCCCTGGCGAAGGCCCCGCTACGGTCACGGTCAGCCTGAGTCCGGGTCGCAGGGCGTGGAACCGCTTCCGGCGCAACAAGCTCGGCTTCTATAGCCTGGTGCTGTTCTCCATCATGGTAGTGCTCAGCCTGTTTGCCGAGGTGCTGTCCAACGACAAGCCTTTGGTCGTCAGCTACAACGGAACGATGTATTTTCCGCTGGTGAAAGACTATTCAGAGAAGACTTTCGGCGGTGATTTTGAAACGCCGGCCGATTACCTTGACCCCTTCATCAAGGACAGGATCAAGGGTGGTGACAACTGGGCGATTTACCCGCCCAACCCCTACGGCCCGCGTACCCTCAATTACTTCGCCAGAGAGCCCAATCCGTCGGCACCGTCGCGTGACAACTTCCTGGGCACCGACGACCGGGGCCGCGACCTGCTCGCCCAGCTGATTTACGGCTTCCGGCTCAGCGTGCTGTTCGGGCTGGCCCTGACGTTTATCGGGGTGGTCATCGGCGTGATCACCGGCGCCATTCAGGGTTACGCCGGCGGCAAGACCGACCTTGTTTTTCAGCGTTTCATGGAAATCTGGAGTTCCATGCCCGAGCTCTACCTGCTGATCATCTTCAGCGCCGTGTTTTCACCCAGTGTGGCGCTGCTGCTTTTCCTGCTGAGCCTGTTCGGCTGGATGGGCCTGTCCGACTATGTACGTGCCGAATTTTTTCGTAACCGTCAGCTCGACTATGTGCGGGCCGCGCGGGCGCTGGGGGTGAGCAACCTGCAGATCATGTGGCGGCACATCCTTCCCAACAGCATGACCCCTGTTGTGACTTTTCTGCCCTTCAGAATGAGCGCGGCCATCCTGGCGCTGACCTCGCTGGACTTTCTGGGCCTGGGCGTGCCGCCGGGAACGCCATCGCTGGGGGAGCTGCTCAGCCAGGGCAAGGCGAATATTGATGCGTGGTGGATTTCGTTATCGACCTTTGCAGTTCTGGTTATTACCTTGTTGCTGCTGACCTTTATGGGCGATGCGCTGCGCGATGCGCTGGACCCGCGCAAGGTGGATCAGGCATGACGAAAAACCTGCTCGATGTTCAAGACCTGCGGATTTCCTTTGCGGGCAAGGAGGTCGTACACGGCATTGACCTCCACATTGCCCCGGGCGAAAAGCTCGCCCTAGTCGGCGAATCTGGCTCTGGCAAAACCATCACGGCGCTGAGCCTCTTGCGCCTGGTGCAAAACGCAGCCGTCAGCGGCAGTGCGGTGTTTGACAGCCGCGAGGGCGCGATGGATTTGCTGGCGATGGAAGAGCGCCGCTTGCGCGGCATTCGCGGCCAGGACATCGCCATGATTTTTCAGGAGCCCATGACGGCATTGAACCCACTGTTCAGCGTCGGCGACCAGATTGGTGAAGTCCTGCAGATTCACAAGGGCCTGACCCGCGCTGAAGCCTGGCAGGAGGCCATCAAGCTGCTGGGCAGCACGGGCATTTCCGAGCCCGAGCGTCGTGCGCGGTCTTTCCCGCACCAGCTCTCGGGCGGCCAGCGTCAGCGGGCCATGATTGCCATGGCTTTGGCATGCCAGCCCAAACTGCTGCTGGCCGATGAACCTACGACGGCACTGGATGTGACGGTACGCGGCCAGATTCTTGACCTGCTGGCCGGCCTGCAACAGAAAAACAGCATGGCAGTGCTCATGATCACCCACGACCTGAACCTTGTCCGGCGTTTTGCCGATCGGGTCGCCGTGATGGAAAACGGCTACATCGTGGAGCAAGGCAGGGTTGCCGATGTTTTTGCCAATCCGCAGCATTCCTACACCCGCAAACTGATTGACAGCACCCCTGCGCGTGATCTGCAGGAGGCGCAGCCTGATGCGGCGCTTGCCGGCGTGATGAAGGCACAAAACCTGCGCGTGAGTTACCCGGTCGCTGTGCCCGGCATCAGGGGCTGGCTCAAAAAGGGTGAATTTGTGGCCGTCAAGGGGGCAAGTTTTGACATTCCTGCCGGCCAGACCCTGGGTGTGATTGGTGAGTCAGGCTCCGGTAAATCAAGCCTGGCACTGGCAGCTCTGGGTCTGCACCCGCATCAGGGCGAGTTGCAGGTGGTTGGCAAGGGCTGGGGTACCAATGTCGCCGCCAACAAGGCTTTGCGCCGGGCTGTGCAGGTGGTGTTCCAGGACCCGTTTTCATCGCTTTCGCCGCGTATGACGGTCGAAGCCATTGTCGGCGAGGGCCTGCTGGTGCACCGCCCTGAGCTGAATGCTGCCCAGCGGCAGGAAATGGTTCTGGCTGCTTTGGCCGATGTGGGCATGCTGGAGTCACAATTCCCGGGGTTGTTGCAGCGCTATCCACATGAGTTTTCCGGTGGTCAACGCCAGCGGCTGGCGATTGCCCGGGCTTTGATGGTCGATCCGCAATTGCTGGTGCTGGACGAACCCACCAGCGCGCTGGATGTCACCATCCAGAAACAGGTTCTGGCGCTGCTGCAGCGCCTGCAAAGGGAGCGCGACCTGAGCTACCTTCTCATCACCCACGATATGGATGTCATCCGGGCCATGGCGCACCATGTCATCGTCATGAAAGACGGCGAAGTGCTGGAATCTGGCGCATTGGCCCAAATTGTTGACTTTCCACAGCACCCCTACACCCGAACGCTGGTGGCGGCCCAATCCCCGAAGCCGGCCATGTAAATGGTTTCGGGCACGCAAAGTGCTTGCGCAGGCGTGTTTCACAGGTTACAATAAACGCTTCACGACCAAATGGGCGGGTTCACACCGCCCATTTTTTTTGGGCGTTTGTTTTTGAAGTGTTGATTGCCAAAAGCTCGGGGAGCGCAATCAAGACTTGATTTTTACGGCATTGCTTTTAGATACTGAATGGCTTCACCCAGCACCAACGAAACGATTGAGCAGACCGTCACGGGACTCGGCTACGACCTTGTCGACATCGAGCGCACCACGGGTGGCTTGTTGCGCGTGACGATCGACATGCCCTACGTTGCTGATGCCGAGCAGTTCATCAATGCTGAAGATTGTGAAAAAGTCACGCGCCAGCTGCAGTTTGTACTGGAAGTTGAAGGTGCCGCCTATTCCCGACTCGAGGTGAGCTCGCCGGGCATCGACAGGCCGCTGCGGACCGAAAAGGATTTTGAGCGTTTTGCCGGTGAGTTGATAGACCTCACCCTGAAGGCGCCGATTGGCGTGTTGGCAAGTGCAGGTTCGACGGTGTCGGCCAACCAGAAGAAATTCAGGGGCACGCTGGAGCACGGCGAGGCGAAGGATGGTGTTGCAGGCTGGCAGATCGTCTGGAGCGATGAGCCGCCGGTCAAACCGGGCCAGCGGGTCAGCAAGAACCGCGTGCCGGCCCCTTTGCAGGCTTTGGGTTTTACGCTGGACGAAATACAGCAGGCGCGGCTGGCGCCCGTGGTGGACTTTAAAGGGCGCAAGCCCCGGGGTGCGAAGGCCGCACCGGCTGCCGATGTGCCGGCAGAAGATTGATTTTTGGATTTATTGAGAAATTTTGAGTGAAAGGCTTGTGAAATGAATCGCGAAATGTTGATGTTGGTTGATGCCATCTCGCGCGAGAAAAATGTCGAACGCGACGTGGTTTTCGGCGCGGTCGAGCTCGCCCTTGCGCAAGCCACCAAAAAAATCTATCCCGGTGAAGTTGACATCCGCGTTGCGGTTGACCGCGACAACGGCAACTACGAAACCTTCCGCCGCTGGCTGGTCGTTCCTGACGAAGCCGGCCTGCAGAACCCTGAAGCCGAAGAACTGGTCAGCGATGCACGCGACGAAATCGCCGACATCGAAGAAGGCGACTTCATCGAAAAGCCGGTTGAAAGCCTGCCTATCGGCCGTATCGGCGCGCAAGCGGCCAAGCAGGTCATCCTGCAGAAAATCCGTGACGCCGAGCGTGAAATGCTGCTCAATGAGTTCATGTCGCGCGGCGACAAGATCTTCGTCGGTACCGTCAAGCGCATGGACAAGGGCGACATCATTGTCGAATCCGGCCGGGTTGAAGGCCGCCTGCGCCGTAGCGACATGATCCCTAAAGAGAATCTGCGTTCCGGCGACCGCGTTCGCGCCATGATCATGGAAGTCGACACCACCCTGCGTGGCGCGCCCATCATCCTGTCACGCTCCGCCCCTGAATACATGATTGAGCTGTTCCGCCAGGAAGTCCCTGAAATCGAGCAGGGCCTGCTCGAGATCAAATCCTGCGCCCGTGACCCCGGTTCGCGCGCCAAGATCGCCGTGCTGTCGCATGACAAACGCGTTGACCCCATCGGCACCTGCGTTGGCGTGCGCGGCACCCGCGTCAACGGCGTGACCAATGAACTTGCCGGTGAACGCGTTGACATCGTGCTGTGGAGCGAAGACCCCGCCCAGTTCGTCATCGGCGCGCTGGCACCGGCCAACGTCTCCTCCATCGTGGTGGACGAAGAGCGCCATGCCATGGACGTCGTTGTCGACGAAGAAAACCTGGCCATCTCCATCGGCCGTGGCGGACAGAACGTGCGCCTTGCCGCCGAACTGACCGGCTGGAAGATCAACATCATGACGGCTGACGAGTCCGCTGAAAAGCAGGCCACCGAGACCGACACCAGCCGCAAGCTGTTCATGGAAAAGCTCGATGTGGACGAGGAAATCGCCGACATCCTGATCTCCGAAGGCTTCACCAGCCTGGAAGAAGTGGCTTATGTGCCGCTGCAGGAAATGCTCGAGATCGAATCCTTCGACGAAGACACCGTCAATGAGTTGCGCACCCGTGCAAAAGATGCGCTCCTGACCATGGAAATCGCCAAGGAAGAAAATGCCGACGGCGTCTCGCAGAACCTGCGTGACGTGACGGGTATCACCCCGGAGCTGATTTCCAAACTCACAGAGGCGGGCATCAACACCCGCGACGACCTGGCCGACCTGGCCACGGACGAACTCACCGATATCACCGGCCAGTCTGCAGAAGACGCCACGGCCCTGATCATGACTGCCCGCGCACATTGGTTTACCGATGAGCCTGCAGCAGCCACCCCTGCGACCGCAGCAGCGGACTCAAACACCGCTGCGCCCGCAGCGGTGGATGAGCAATGATCATGGAGGCCAGTCAGGAAAACCACATATGTCCAGTACCACTACCGTCGCTGAATTCGCAGCTGAACTCAATAAATCCCCTGCAACCCTGATCGAGCAATTGACCAGCGCAGGCGTCGCCAAGGCGCAAGCCAGCGACCATCTGTCGGAGGCCGACAAGCAGAAGCTGCTCGGCTTCCTGCAGGCCAGCCATGGCACGGTCTCGGCCGAGCGCAAGAAGATCACGCTGGTTAAAAAATCCACCAGCGAAATCAAGCAGGCCGACGCCACCGGCAAGGCACGCACCATCCAGGTCGAAGTGCGCAAAAAACGTACCTTCGTCAAGCGTGAAGATGGCTCAGATACGCCTGCAGAAGAAGCACCGGCCGAAGTCACGCCAGTGCCACAGGCGCCTGTCATTGATAACGCCGAACTTATCCGCCGCGAGGAAGAAGCCAACCGCCACGCAGAGTTGCTGCGCCGCCAGGAAGCTGAACTGACCGAAAAACGCCGCCTGCGCGAAGAGCATGATGCCAAAGAAGCCGCTCAGGAGCGGGAACGCCAGGCGGCTGCAGAAGCCGCTCAGGCTGCCACCAAGGCTGCTGAAGAGGCTGAAAAAGCCAAGCTGCTTGTCGGCAAAAAAGTAAAAGAGACGCCGGCCACGGTTGCGGCCGCTGCTGAAGCCACAAAGGTGTCCGAAGCTGCTGCTGTTGAACAGGCTGGCAAGGCTGCCGATGCTGAAGCCGTCAAGGCTGCCGCCAAGGCAAAGGCCACGGCCGAGTTCCAGGCCGATGCTGCCAAGACGCTCGATCTGCAGGACCGCCGCAAGAAGGCCGAGGCTGAAGCAGCCGGCATTCGCGCCATGATGAACGCGCCCAAGCGTGTGTTGGTTCCCCACGTAGACCCCAAAGCGGCCATCAAGGGCACGCTGCACAAGCCGGTTGGCGCACCAGGTGCCGCAAAACCAGCCCCGGGCGCACCCGCTGCTCCAGGCGCTGCTGGCAAGAAAGAAGTCAAATCCGAGAACCTTTCCTCGACCTGGAAAGAAGACGCCGCCAAGAAAAAAGGCCTGCCCAGCCGTGGTGCAACGCCGGTTCCCGGCCGTGGCAATTTCCGTGGTGGCCCTCGTGGTCGCCGCACCAACGACCGCGACGCCCGCCCGGAGTCCAGCTTCGTGGCACCGACCGAGTTCAAGGTCATTGAAGTGCACGTGCCGGAAACCATCACCGTGGGCGAACTCGCCCACAAGATGAGCGTGAAATCGAACGAGGTCATCAAGCATTTGATGAAGCTCGGCCAGATGGTCACCATCAACCAGCCGCTGGACCAGGACACCGCCATGATCGTGGTGGAAGAAATGGGCCACAAGGCCGTGACGGCTGCGCTGGACGATCCGGAAGCCTTCACTGACGACGACGTGCAGGGCCAGGAAGCCGAAATGCTGCCGCGCGCACCGGTGGTCACCGTCATGGGTCACGTTGACCATGGCAAGACCTCGCTGCTCGATTACATCCGCCGTGCCAAAGTGGCATCGGGTGAAGCCGGGGGCATTACCCAGCACATTGGCGCGTATCACGTCGAAACCGAACGCGGCATGATCTCCTTCCTGGATACCCCGGGCCACGAGGCGTTCACCGCCATGCGTGCCCGTGGCGCACAGGCTACCGACATCGTGATTCTGGTGGTTGCAGCCGACGACGGCGTGATGCCTCAGACCAAGGAAGCCATCAAGCATGCGAAAGCTGCTGGCGTTCCAATCGTTGTCGCAATCAACAAGATCGACAAGCCTGATGCGAATATGGACCGCGTCAAGGGTGAGCTCGTGACGGAGGAAGTGATTCCCGAAGAGTTCGGCGGTGACTCACCGTTTGTGCCGGTTTCCGCCCGAACCGGCGCTGGCATAGACCAGTTGCTGGAGCAGGTTCTGCTGCAGGCCGAAGTTCTGGAATTGCGTGCGCCAGTCGATGCCCTGGCCAAAGGCCTTGTCATTGAAGCCCGCCTCGACAAGGGCCGCGGCCCGGTCGCAACCGTGCTGGTCCAATCCGGCACGCTCAAGGCTGGTGATGTGGTGCTGGCAGGGTCAACCTATGGCCGCGTGCGCGCCATGCTGGACGAAAACGGCAAGCCGATCAAGACCGCTGGCCCCTCCATCCCTGTTGAAATCCAGGGCCTGACGGAAGTGCCGCAAGCCGGTGATGACTTCATCGTCATGACCGACGAACGCCGCGCCCGTGAAGTCGCTACCTACCGCGCAGGCAAATTCCGCAACACCAAGCTGGCCAAACAGCAGGCGTCGAAGCTGGAGAACATGTTCTCCGACATCAATGCCGGCGAAGTCAAGATGTTGCCCATCATCATCAAGGCAGACGTGCAGGGTTCGCAGGAAGCGCTGGCCCAGTCGCTGCTCAAGCTCTCGACCGACGAGGTCAAGGTGCAACTGGTGTACTCCGGCGTTGGCGGTATTTCCGAATCCGACGTCAATCTGGCGATTGCCTCGAAGGCTGTGCTGATCGGGTTCAACACCCGTGCAGATGCCCAGGCGCGCAAACAGGCTGAAGGCAACGGCATCGAGATTCGTTACTACGACATCATTTACGACGCTGTGGACGACCTGAAAGCTGCCATGTCGGGCATGCTCACGCCGGACAAGAAGGAAGAAGTCATCGGTACCGCCGAGATCCGCCAGGTATTCAAGGTCAGCAAGATCGGCTCGATTGCCGGCTGTATGGTCACATCGGGTGTCGTCCGCCGCGCCGCCAAACTGCGCCTGCTGCGCGAGAACGTGGTCATCTTCACGGGTGAACTCGACTCGCTCAAGCGCTTCAAGGACGATGTCCGCGAAGTCAAGGAACAGTTCGAGTGCGGCTTGAATATCAAGAATTACAACGATATTCAGGAAGGCGACATCCTTGAGTTCTTTGAAATCAAGGAAGTGGCGCGTACCCTGTAAACGCCTTGCCCCATGCGTAAAAAGTCATCTACCCCCAACCGCGGCTTTCGGGTTGCCGATCAGATCCAGCGTGATTTGACGGAGCTGATCGCGCGCGAGCTGAAAGACCCACGGGTCGGCATGGTGACCATCCAGGCTGTCGAGGTGACGGCCGACTATGCGCACGCCAAGGTGTTTTTCAGCGTGCTGATCGGCGACCCGGTGGAATGTGAAACGGCGCTCAACCAGGCGGCCGGTTTCCTGCGCAATGGGCTCTTCAAGCGCCTGATGACGCACACCGTGCCGACACTGCATTTCCACTTCGACCGCACCACAGAACGTGCGGCCGACATGAACGCCCTGATTGCCAAGGCGGTTTCTTCCCGCGCCCAGGACGACTGAGCCAGCGCCGTTCCCCTTGGACAGGTTCAGGGGATAACGGTGCCAACCGGCGTGCGGGGATTCCCGGGCGCCGAGCCTGTCGAAACCCTATGACGCAACCCTCCGTTCACCGCCAAAAGATACAGCGACGTCCCGTGCATGGCGTGCTGCTGCTCGACAAGCCGCTGGGCCTGTCGAGCAACCAGGCGCTGCAAAAAGCCAAATGGCTGCTGCGGGCGGACAAGGCCGGCCATACCGGTACGCTGGACCCTTTGGCCACCGGCGTGTTGCCCCTGTGCTTTGGCGCCGCCACCAAGTTCAGCCAGGTCCAGCTGGAGGCAGACAAGACCTACGAAGCCCTCATCGTGCTGGGCAAAAAAACCAGCACCGGCGATGCCGAAGGCGACGTGATTGAAACCCGCCCTGTGCCTGCCATTACGCCGGAATTGCTGGCAGCGATGACGCAGCGGTTTACCGGCCCGCTGGCGCAGATCCCGCCCATGTACTCGGCCCTCAAGAAAGACGGCAAGGCGCTGTACGAATACGCCCGCAAGGGTGAAGAGGTCGAGCGCGAAGCCCGCCACATCGTCATTCACGAACTGAAACTGACCCCGGCCACCGATGTGTCCGGCCAGCCCGCCGTGTGGCTGGTGGCCCGGTGCAGCAAAGGCACCTACATCCGCACCCTGGGCGAAGACATCGCCGAAGCCATGGGCTGCGGCGGCCACCTCGGTTCGTTGCGCCGTGTTGAAACCGGCGGTTTTGTGGCCGACGGCTGTGTCAGCCTCGCCGCCCTGGAAGCCATGACCGAGCCGGAGCGTGAGGCGCGCCTGTTGCCGCCGGAATCGCTGGTTGCCGCCTATCCTTCTGTCACATTGGATGCCGACAATGCAGGGCGTTTCCTCAGCGGCCTGCGCCGCCGTGGCGAGCCGGGCCAGTTTGGTGCCGATGCGCCCCTGGTGCAGGTGTACGGCTCCGAGCCAAAAGCATTCCTGGGCTCGGCCCACATCACGGCCGATGAACTGATTCCCCAACGCCTGCTGAGCCCGATTGAGATACAGGACATTCTTCAGGCCGCTGCAACGCATGCGGCACCGGCATCAGCGGCCACGGCCCTCCAGCACTAACCACCAACGATTTTTTAGTTTCCAGCCTCCAGAAAGCGAACCATGAGCCACAAACAAATCCGCAATATTGCGATCATTGCCCACGTTGACCACGGTAAAACCACCATGGTTGACCAGTTGCTGCGCCAGTCCGGCACCTTTGCCGAACACGAAAAAGTCGTCGACACCGTGATGGACAACAACGCGATCGAAAAAGAACGCGGCATCACCATCCTGGCCAAGAACTGCGCCGTGACCTGGGAAGGCACGCACATCAACATCGTCGACACCCCGGGCCACGCCGACTTCGGCGGTGAAGTGGAGCGTGCCCTGTCCATGGTGGACGGCGTCGTGCTGCTGATCGATGCGCAGGAAGGCCCCATGCCCCAGACGCGTTTCGTGACCAAAAAGGCACTCGCGCTCGGCCTCAAGCCCATCGTGGTGGTCAACAAGGTGGACAAACCGGGTGCCAACCCGGACAAGGTCATCAACGCCGCTTTCGACCTGTTCGACAAGCTGGGCGCGACCGATGAACAGCTCGATTTTCCTGTGGTTTACGCTTCAGGCATCAACGGCTGGTCTTCGCTTGAAGAAGGCCCCCCCAACGAGCAGTGGGGCCCCGACATGTCGGCGCTCTTCAACACCATCCTCAAGCACGTGCCCGCACAAAGCGGCGACCCGGAAGCGCCACTGCAGCTGCAGATCTCCGCGCTCGACTTCTCGACCTTTGTTGGCCGCATCGGCGTTGGCCGCATCAGCCAGGGCACCATCAAACCCATGATGGACGTGGTCGTCATGGAAGGCCCGGACGGCAAGGCCGTCAAGGGTCGTATCAACCAGGTGCTGACATTCCAGGGCCTGGAGCGTGTGCAGGCGACTGAAGCCGGCCCGGGCGAGATCGTGCTGATCAACGGCCTGCCGGAAATCGGTATCGGCGTGACGATTACCGACCCGACCAACCCGGCGCCGCTGCCCATGCTGAAGGTCGATGAGCCAACCCTGACCATGAACTTCTGCGTCAACACCAGCCCGCTGGCCGGCCGCGAAGGCAAGTACGTCACCAGCCGCCAGATCTGGGACCGCCTGCAGAAAGAGCTGCAACACAACGTCGCGCTGCGCGTCAGCGAAACCGACGAAGAAGGTATTTTTGAAGTCATGGGCCGTGGTGAACTTCACCTGACCATCCTGCTGGAAAACATGCGCCGTGAAGGCTTTGAGATGGCTGTCTCCAAGCCGCGCGTGGTGATGAAGGAGGTCAACGGCGAGAAGCACGAGCCTATCGAGCTGGTGACTGCAGACATTGAAGAGCAACACCAGGGTGGCGTGATGCAGGCACTTGGTGAGCGCAAGGGCGAGCTGGTCAACATGGACCCGGACGGCCGTGGCCGCGTTCGCCTTGAGTACCGCATTCCTGCGCGTGGCTTGATTGGTTTTACCAATGAATTCCTGAATCTGACACGTGGTTCTGGCCTCATCAGCAACATCTTTGACCGCTACGAAGCCCACAAGGGCGACATTGGCGGCCGCAAGAATGGCGTGCTGATCTCCATGGACGCCGGTGAAATCTTCACCTACGCCCTGGGCAAGCTGGACGACCGTG
>JAZKCB010000252.1:0-13833 GCA_040388335.1 Pseudomonadota bacterium
AATCACCATAGGAACTTAGCTCACTTGATTGTGAACTTTGCTTCCTAAGCCCCTTATCCAATAGCAAAAAGATGACGACAAGGCCAGCGAACTGACCTGCCTTTGCGCCTTACCAGTTCGTGGCGATGTATTTGGCTTCTGAAAACTCCAGAATCCCCTCGTGCGCGCCTTCACGGCCCAGCCCGCTTTGCTTGACACCGCCGAAAGGCGCCGCAGGGTCGGACACCAGCCCGCGGTTCAGCGCCACCATGCCGCTTTCAATCTGCTCGCTGACGCGCAGGCCTTTGGCCATGTCTTTCGTATAGACATAGGCCACCAACCCGTATTCCGTGTCGTTGGCCAGCGCGATGGCCTCTGCCTCGGTGTCAAACGCCACCAGCGGCGCGACCGGGCCGAAGATTTCCTCACCCAGCAGCTTCGCATCGCGGGGCACATCAGCCAACACCGTCGGCATGTAGAAATAGCCTTTGCCCTGTGGCCTTGTGCCGCCGGCCAGCACACGCGCGCCGCGCGCCACAGCATCATCCACCAGGTCATTGACCTTGTTCAGGGCTTTTGTGGTGATCAGCGGGCCGCAGCCGGTGGCAGGGTCCAGGCCATTGCCGACCTGGATGGCGCCCATGCGTTCAGCCAGCTTCGCCGCAAAGCTTGCGTAAACACCGCGCTGCACATAAAAGCGGTTGGCGGCCGTGCAGGCCTCACCGCCATTGCGCATCTTGGCGATCATTGCGCCTTCAATGGCAGCGTCGATATCGGCATCGTCAAACACAACGAAGGGTGCGTTGCCGCCCAATTCCATCGAGCATGAAATCACCTGCCCTGCCGCGCTGCGCAGCAGGGTACGGCCAACCTGCGTCGAGCCCGTGAACGACAGTTTGCGCACGCGCGGGTCGGCCAGCATGGCATCAATGACGGGACCGGGATCTGAGGTCGTCACCACGTTGACCACCCCTTTTGGCACCCCAGCCTCGGCCATCAGCGCAGCCATGGCAAAAGCAGTCAGCGGCGTTTCGGATGCCGGCTTGAGCACGCAGGTGCAGCCCGCGGCCAGCGCAGGGGCCACCTTGCGCGTGGCCATCGCGGCGGGGAAGTTCCACGGCGTGATCAGCACCGACACGCCAATGGGCTGGTACTGCACCATGATGCGGTTGGCACCACCGGGCGCGGTGCCCAGCTGGCCGTTCAGGCGAACCGCTTCTTCAGAAAACCAGCGGAAGAATTCAGCCGCATAGGCGATCTCACCGCGCGCGTCGACCAGGGACTTGCCGTTTTCAAAAGAGATCAGTTCGGCCAGGTATTCCTTGTCGCGCATCATCAGTTCAAAGCAGCGGCGCAGCATCTCGGCGCGCTCCCGGGCTGGCAGGCGCGCGAAAGCCGGTGCGGCACGGCTGGCAGCGGCGACGGCATCCAGGCCGTCCTGCACGCTGGCATCGGCAACCTCGGCAATCAGGGCTTCGGTGGATGGGTCAATGACCTGAAGGCGGCGGTCACCGCTGGCGTTGCGCCATTGGCCGTCGATAAAAAGCTGTACGGGGGGAATGCGTGGTGTCATGGATAGTGGGAAGCTGTTGAAGGAAATAGACAAGACAATGGGATCAGGCGGTCTCAGACACCTGGCCCCGATGCGCGGCGCGCGTGATTGCCGCCATGGCGGCTTCATCGAGCAGGCGCGGGTTGTTGTTGACCAGCCGCGCCGCCAGCATCGACTGCCCGGCCACATGCGCCAGGTCATCGCCTGACAGGCCGATGTCTTTCAGGGTGGCAGGTATGCCGATGCGGCTGAAGAGGCTGCGCACGGCATCGATGGCAGCGTCGGCGAGTTTTTCCTCATCAACGCCTTCCACGCCCATCGCGCTGGCAATCTTCGCAAACTCGGCCGTGCAGGCCGGCCGGTTGAAGGCCATGACATAGGGCATCAATACCGCCACGCCAATACCGTGGGCGGTGTGCGTCAATGCTCCTACCGGGTACTGGATCGCGTGGGCCGCCGCAGTACCGGCCGTGCCAAAGGCCAGACCG
The DNA here is from genome assembly GCA_040388335.1 of Pseudomonadota bacterium. Classification (GTDB taxonomy): domain Bacteria; phylum Pseudomonadota; class Gammaproteobacteria; order Burkholderiales; family Burkholderiaceae_C; genus Polaromonas. The sequence goes on from JAZKCB010000252.1 coordinate 2,020, forward strand.
GCATGCAGCGCGGCCATCATGACGCCGGCACGTGCCTGCCTGTCGCTACCGTCTTCAACCGCCCTGGGCAGGTGTCTGGCAATCAGGCTGATGGCCGTCAGCGCGTGCACGTCGGTCAGGGCGTTCTTGCCCACGAACACGCGGCCGGTAGCCAGGTCTGTCGTGGCCTCCCGCTGCACTGCGGTGAAGGCCTCAATGGCATGAGTCAGTGCATCTGCGCCAGAACACGCAGTCAGGCCCGGCGGGCAGCTATGGGTCAATTCAGGGTCACAGATGGCGGTGTGCGGAATCAGGTGCGGGCTGGAGACACCAACCTTCATGTCGCGTCTGTCATCAGCCACCACCGCTACCGCAGTCACTTCAGAGCCGGTACCGGATGTTGTGGGGATGGCAATCAGCGGCATCAGCGGCCCCGGCACCTTCAGCTCACCGTAGTAGTCAGACAGGTCGCCGCCATGCGTGAGCAGCAGGCCCACCAGTTTGGCCATGTCCATGCAGCTGCCGCCGCCAATGCCAATCACCACGTCCGGCGCAAAGGCGCGAGACTGTTCAGTGCATTCAAAAACGCCGGCAATCGGCAACTCGGCCTGGGTTTTGTCATAGACCAGGGTTTCGAGGCCAGAGGCCTGCAAGTCTTTGATCATCGCGCCGAACATCGCCTCGCCGGCCAGCCGTTCGTCGGTGCAGATCAGGGCGTGTTTGCCGAGACTGCGGGCGACAGTACCCAGGGCGTGGCGCTGGCCATCACCAAAAAGAATGGCGCGTGGAGAACGCAAAAAACCGGCACTGACCGAGGTGGAGACAGACATGAAACTTCCTTGAAATTGATCCTGTTAAAAATCGTATCGTATTTTATTTTTCAATCCATTAGGGTAAATCCGATATGATATTTGATTTTTAACATTCAAAATCCACGCCATGACTTCAGGAAGCCCCATGCCACAACCAGACCCCACCCCTTCTTTTGGCGATGACGATGCCGAGCTGCACCTGCGGTCCAGGCGCTCGGTGGGTGACGACATCTATGAGGTGCTGCTGGCGCGCCTGATCTCTCTGAAGATCCCGCCAGGCGCGCGCATCTCCATCGACAAACTCGCCCGGGAACTGGGCGCCTCGCAAACGCCGATACGCGCAGCGCTGATCCGCCTCGAAGCCGAGGGCCTGATCGTCAAGACCCACCTGGTGGGCTACAGCGCCACCGCCATCCCGTCGGCGCAGCGCTTTGGCGAAATCTTCCAGTTGCGCCTGCTGCTGGAGCCGCATGCTGCAGCGCAGGCCGCCACCAAACTGACCGCCGACGAACGTGAAGACCTGCGCGGCCTGGTCAACAACATGTTCGAGCCCTCAAAGGACGATGAAAAACTGGCCTACGGCAAGTTCGCGCACTGGGATGCGCACTTTCACCGGCTGATTGCGCTTTCTGGCGGCGGGCAGCTCATGGCCGAGACGCTGGATCGGCTGCAGACGCACATGCATCTCTTCCGTGTGCTTTTTCATTCCAGCGTGACGCAGGAAGCGATCAAGGAGCATGAAGAACTGCTCGACGCGCTGATCACTGGTCACGCCGACCGCGCGCGTACGGCGATGAAGCGCCACATCCAGCTGTCGTTCAAGCGGATATCGCCCGTGCTGGAAGCCTATGTTGATCCGGGCTCGCTGCGCCGCGAGATTGCTGCACGACGTACCGAATAGCAGGCCGCCCATTCACCGACCCCGCGGCCACCATCGAATGAGGACACAAAAATGAACCGGAGACACATTGCCATCGCGCTGGGAGGCCTGATGGCAGGCCTGAACGCACGCACGGCTTTTGCGCAGGCAGCGCCCTACCCTGCAAAACCCATCACGCTGGTGGCATCTTTTTCAGGCATGACAGACCAGATGGGACGTGTGCTCGGTGATGCCATCAATGCCAAAACAGGCACATCTGTTGTGGTGGACACCAAGGCCGGGGCGAGCGGCATCATCGCGGCGGAATACGTGCTCAAGCAACCCGCCGACGGCTATGTGCTGTTCCACACCACCAACACCACACACGCGGCCAACCAGTCGCTGTTCAAGACCCTGCCTTACGACTACGTGAAGGACTTCATCCCCGTCACCGGCGTGCTGCGCGGTGGGCTGATGCTGGTGGTCAGCGGTACATCGCCCGTCAGGACGGTTGGTGAGCTGACTGCGCTGGCAAAAAAACAGCCGGGCAAGCTGTCATTCGGCTGGGGCGCCTCTGCCGTGCGCGTGGCTGTGGAGGAGTATCGTCAGATGGCGTCACTTGATTTTGTCTCCGTCCCCTACAAGACCAATGCCCAGGCCGTGGTTGATCTGATTGGCGGCCGGCTCGATTTCATGGTGCTGGATGCACTGACAGCCGGCCCGCAGATCAGCAGTGGCCGCATGCGCGCCATTGCCGTCACCGGTGAGAAACGCATGTCGGGCTACCCCGCGGTACCGACCATGCAGGAGTCCGGGCTGCCCGGTTACTCCATGACTTTCTGGCAAGGCATTTATGCGCCCAAGGGCACGCCCGATGCCGTGGTGAAGCGCGCTGCAGCCCTGCTGACTGACGCCATCAACAGCCCGGCGGCACTGAAGTTCATGAACACCGTCAGCGTCGAACCCTTCCCGATCTCCGGTGAAGAACTGATGAAGTTCCAGCAGGCCGAAGCAGTCAAGTGGAAGGCCATCATTTCCGCCGCCGGAATCCAGCCTGAATAAACCCGAATACAAACCATAGCCCCTGCAACACCGAAAGACAAAAGCGAACCCATGCGTAAAGTTATCGTCACCTGTGCCATCACCGGCTCCATCCACACGCCGTCGATGTCGCCGCACATCCCGGTCACGCCCAAAGAGATCGCCGATGCAGCCATTGAGGCACATGCAGCCGGCGCATCCATCGTGCACCTGCATGCACGCGACCCGAAAGACGGCAGGCCTTCGCAGGATGTCGAACTGTTCAAGCAGTTCCTGCCCCAGATCAAAAGCGCCTGCGACGTGGTCATCAACCTGACCACAGGCGGCGCATCGACCATGAGCATCCAGGAAAGGCTGCGGCCTGCGCTTGAGATGAAACCCGAAGTCGCCTCGCTCAACATGGGCAGCATGAACTTCGGCCTGTATGAAATGCTGGGCCGCTACCCTGACCTCAAGCATGACTGGGAGCGCCCCTACCTCGCCGACAGCGACGACCGCGTGTTCAAGAACACCTTCAAGGACATCGCCTACATCCTGCAATCCTGCAGCGACAACGACACACGCTTTGAAATCGAATGCTACGACATCGGCCACCTCTACACGGCAGCGCATTTCCTCGACCGCGGCCTTATCAAGGCGCCCATGATGATCCAGTCGGTTTTCGGCATACGCGGCGGTATAGGCGCCGATGTGGAAGACCTGATGCACATGAAGCGCACCGCAGACCGCCTGTTCGGTGAAGACTACGTGTGGTCGGTGCTGGGCACAGGTCGCGCGCAGATCCCGCTGGCGACGGCCAGCATCGTGGTCGGCGGCAATGCCCGCGTCGGCCTGGAAGACAGCCTGTGGGACGGCCCTGGCAAGCTCGCAACCAGCAATGCGGTTCAGGTCAAACGCCTGGTGTCCATCATCGAAGCGCTTTCGCTTGAAGTGGCCACGCCGGCCGATGCGCGTGCTGCACTCAAGCTCAAGGGCAAGGACAACGTTGCGTTTTAAACGCCTCTGTTCCCTCCATTCACCCCCCCCTTTCGGAACACTCCCCATGTACGACAAGAACGATCCAAGATCCACGCTTTCAACCGCCGCCCCTGCTGCTGCAGCGCCAGACGCCGCCAGGCCCTACGGCACGGCCTCCTGCATCCATTTCAAGCAAGGCCCCGCGGATGACAGCGAGCCCCTGATCCGCAAGTGGTACGGCCGTGGCAACAACTTCACCACCTGCTACGTCGAAGCCAAAGCCGGCGCACGCATCGCCCGTGTCGGCCAGCCCGATGAGTACGTCATCCTCTCGCCCCTGCACGCCACCGCCCTGCACATCCAGTCCGACCACGGCAGCGCAGACATCCCCGGTTATTCGGTGGTCATCGTCCCGGCAGGCAGCAGCACCATCGAGGTCAAGAGCGACGGCCATTTTTTCATCCTTTACACCACCCACAGCAAAGACCTGGCCGCCAAAGCCGTCAATGCCGAGGCTTATTCGGGCGCTGCCGCCTCCACCCGGCAACACGTCGCGCCGCTGGTGCCCTGGCCAGACCCGGTTGGTGGCCCGAAGATCCGCCGCTACAGCATGGAAGTCGCCAACGAGCCCGGCCGCTTCGGCCGCATCTGGCGCTGCACCACCTTCATGGTCAACCTGTTTGTCGAGACCGCACCCCGCGATGTCGAGAAGGTCTCACCCCATTACCACGACGACTTCGAGCAGGGCTCGCTGCTCATGAGCGGCACCATGAGCCACCACATCCGCTGGCCCTGGACCACCAACATGCGCAACTGGCTGCCCGACGAACACATGGACTGCGGCAGCCCGTCGATCGCCATCATTCCGCCCCCGGCCATCCATACCTCCAACGGCACCGGCACCGAGCTGCGCCTGATGGTCGATGTGTTCTGCCCGCCCCGCATCGACTTCTCACAAAAGCCGGGCTGGGTGCTCAACGCCAACGAATACCCGATGCCGGCACAGCAGGTTACACCGGCCGCCGTCGCCTGAACAGACAGACCCAACAAAGAAGACCATGAATCCATCCCAGGGCGCACGCGCCGCAGCATTCCGTGAACGTGTCCTCAAACGCGAGACCGTCTACGGTACCTTCATCAAAACATCGACCAGCCACAGCATCGAGATCATCGGCGGGGCGGGTTATGACTTCGTCCTGATCGACGCAGAGCACGCACCGTTTGACCGCGTAGCGACCGACACCTGCATCCTGGCCGCACGGGCAGTGGGTACAGCCCCGCTGGTGCGGGTCGCTTCGCCCAACGACATCCTGGGCGCGCTGGACGATGGCGCTTACGGCGTCATGGTGCCCCACATGACCTCGGCCAAAGCGACCAAAGAGATCGTGGACCTGTGCCGCTATTCAGGCAAACGCGGGTTCTCGAACTCCCCGCGTGCCGGCGACTACGGCGTACGCACGACCTGGGAGCACATTGATGCGTCCGACAAAGAGGTGCTGCTGCTGGGAATGATCGAAGACCCGGAGGCGATCGACAAGGCCGATGAAATCGTGGCGGTCGAGGGCCTTGATGCAGTCTTTATTGGCCGGGGCGACCTGACGGCAGCTTTGCACGACCGCGAGCCGGGTTCGCCCAAAGTGAAGGCGGCAACCCTCAAGGTGATTGAAGCCTGCAAGCGCCACAACAAGCCGGCGTTCCTGCTGACCGCGAATGCGCAGGAAGCGGCTGCGTATGCGGCGCTGGGTGTCAGCGGATTTGTCACCGGCTCTGACCAGGGCTTCATGCGCGCCGCGGCTACTTCGGCATTGCGTGAGTACCGGTCAGCGCTGGGGGAAAAATAACAGTCAGCACCCGGCTATGAACGCAAGATTTTTATACGCTGCCTGCATGGCCATGTGCATGTCGGCCCTGCCGGCAACGGCACAGGAAGCCTTTCCAAACAAGCCGATCAAGATCATCGTGCCGCTCGGTGCAGGCGGGTCGTCGGATCTCGGCGCGAGGATTGTGGCGCGCAGGCTTTCAGAAGAGCTCAAACAACCGGTCGTGGTTGAAAACCGCACCGGTGGCAACCAGGTCATCGGCATAGGCGCCGTCAAAAGCGCACCCGCCGACGGCTACACGCTGCTATGGACCACCAGCGGCATTTTTGCTGCCTCCGTCATCAACAAGACGGTGCCCTTTGATGCCCTGAAAGACTTTGATCCCATCACACTGGGCGGACGCACCAATGCGGTGGTCATCGTTCACAACTCGGTGCCCGTCAATGACCTGAAGTCTTTTGTCGACTACGCAAAAAGCAATCCGAACAAGCTCAACGTTGCATCGACCGGCGGCTCGGTCACCCTGCTGATCCAGTACTTCATGCAGACCGTCGGCATCGACATGCCGGTCATTACCTATAAGAGCCAGCCAGCGAGCATGAACGACTTTCTGAGCGGCCAGGTGCAAGTGATGATCGACCGGCCCAGCGTTTACAAGTCGCAGATTGCCACCCACGGCAGAGCTGTGGCGGTGACCGGTGCCAAAAGGGACAGGGATACGCCCGATGTGCCCACCGTGGCAGAGCTGGGCTACAAGGGCTTTGACATTGACACCTGGCAGGCCATGTTCATCAGGTCCGGAACACCGCCTGACCGCCTCGCAAAAATCCGTACGGCCATGGGCAAAGTCATGGCCGACGCCGAGGTGCGCAAACAGTTTGCGGATATCGGCGTAGAGCCAGCAGGCTCAAGCGCCGAGGAACTGGCCGCACTGAGCCGCAGTGATGCCGCCCGCTGGAAGGCCGTCGCCGCCAGGTCGAAGTACCAGGCTGAATAGCAGCGCCTGGCAACAAATCCCCAATCCAATTTTCAATCGACTGACAAGGCCGCATATGGTTAATGACGACACCCTCAAACTCAATGCAGTGCTTTCGCTGCAGCTGTCCGAATACTGGAACGAAATCGACGTCAACGGCGGCAAGAACGCGCACAGCTATTACACGGAAGATGCCGAGTTCCATGGTCAGGCCGCCTCTTACCTGGGCAAGGCAAAGATCCAGCAGTTTTACGACTGGCGTGTGAGCCAGGGACCGCGCCTGTCGGTCCACAGCGTCACCAACTTCAGGGCCTGGTTCACGGGGCCGGATACGGCGGAGGCCACCAACTACCTGTGCCTTTATGCGGCCAACGGCGTTCGCATATTGCCGACCCATGCACCCATCACGATCTCGCTCGCGACCGACCGCTACAAGCGCGCGGCAGACGGCCGCTGGCTCTGCACTTACCGCCGCTTCGAGCACTGGTTTGAAGGCGGTGCGCCGATTACCAACCCCAACCTGGACGACAAGTAGCCGTCAGCCCTGCCCGATCAACCTGTTTTTTTAACGCCGTCCAGAAGACGGTCAATCTCCCGAGGTAAACGAATGTCTGAAGTCATCATCATCACCGGCGCCAGCAGCGGCATAGGCGCAGCCACCGCCCGCATTCTTGCGGCTCAGGGCGCAAGTATCGTCATCAACTATGTGAGCTCCAAAGCACTCGCCGAAGGCGTTGTTGCAGAAGTCAAGGCGCTGGGCGGCAAGGCCATCGCCGTGCAGGCCGACATGGGCGTGGAAGCCGACATCGTGCGACTGTATGCAGAGACCGACAAGGCCTTTGGCCCGGTCACTGGCGTCGTCAACAACGCAGCGGTCAATTCGCCCAGCCACCTGAAGGTTGCCGAATACACCTTCGACGAAGTCATGCGTGTACTGGGCGTCAACGCTGCCGGTGTGCTGATCTCATGCCGCGAAGCGGTCAAACGCATGTCGACAAAAACCGGCGGCAAGGGCGGCGCCATCGTCAATGTCTCGTCCATAGGCGCACTCACCGGCTCACCGGGGCGGTTCATTCATTACGCAGGCTCGAAGGCCGCCGTCGACACCATGACCATGGGTATGGGCGTTGAACTGGCGCGCGAAGGCATTCGCGTCAATTGCGTGCGTCCCGGCATGGTCGACACACCCATGCACGGCAAGACCGGCCAGGCAGACCGCGTGGCAGAAGCCGGCGCGGCGACCCCGCTTGGCCGCGCAGGCCGTCCGGAAGAAGTCGCCGAATCGATTGTCTGGTTTCTCTCCGACAAGGCATCGCTGGTCACCGGCGCCTGCCTCAACGTGATGGGGGGGCAGCGCTGATGACACAGGTGATTGAAAACGCCAGGACAGGCGCGCCGGCCAAAGGTGCATGGCGCACAACGAACCCGGGCCTGAGCAAGGCCCTGATGGTGGGCGCTATCGACCTGCACTGCCACAGCGGGCCATCGGTGATGCCGCGCTACTTCGACCATTACGAAGCCATGCAGGAGGCATCGGATGCAGGCGTGCGCGCCCTGCTCATCAAGGACCACTACTACTCGGCCACGCCGGTGACCGAGCTGCTGAACAAACACTTCAGCCACATGAAGGTAACCCTGCTGTCGGGTGTACCGCTCAACAATCAGGCCGGCGGGCTGAACATTTACGCCGTCGAACACGGCATTGCGCTGGGTGCGAAGCTGGTGTGGATGCCGACCTTCTCGGCAAAGAACCACATCGCCCACCACAAGAACGGCGCGACACCGGGTTTCCCGTACGCCAAAAAGCCCATGAAAGCCGCGACGCCGCTGACCATTCTTGACGACGCAGGCAAGCTGGTGCCAGAGGTGTTCGAGATCCTCGATGCGATTGCCGAACACGACGTGGTGCTGTCATCGGGCCACCTCCACATCACGGAGATCTGGCCGCTGTTTGAAGAGGCGATACGTCGCGGCGTCAAACGAATGATCTGCAACCACCCCACCTACGTCATCGACGCGACGCTGGAAGACATCACCCGCATGGCCGGGATGGGTGTGTACATCGAGCACTCGATGTGCATGTTTTCAGAACTTGCTAAATGGCGCATTTATGAACCCGCAGCGCTCGACAGCCTCATCCAGGCGGCCGGTGTGGACAAGACCATTCTCGGCTCCGACCTCGGCCAGGTCGGCAACCCTCGCCTGGTCGACGGCTTTCTCGACGTCATCGAAACCTGCCTGGACCTGGGCTACAGCGAGGCAGACGTCCGCAAGATGGTCGCAACCAATGCGGCAGATCTGGTCGGTCTTTGACGGACTGCTGAATCACGCAAGCAGAGCTGGCGAACATAGCCCGCAGCAGACTCAAAAAATCAAACCTACAGGAGACAAAAAATGACTTCACACCTGAGAACATTCCTTCGCACCTGCATCCTGACGGGCGTGTGCCTGTTCAGCGCCCAGTCCATGGCGCAGACCTTCCCGACGCGGCCCGTGAAGCTCGTGGTGCCCTACCCTCCGGGCGGCCCGGTGGACGGCGTTGCGCGCGGCGTTGCGGACCGCCTGTCAAAAATCTGGAACCAGCCCGTCATCGTGGAAAACAAGGTCGGCGCCAACGAGGTGATCGCGGCCGACTATGTCGCCAAGGGGGCCCACGACGGCTACACCATCCTGTTCGGGGCCGACCCGACGTTTGCGACCAACCAGTTCCTTTTCAAGAAACTGCCGTACGACCCGGTCAAGGATCTGGTGCCGGTCAGCCGGATTGCCATTGTGAACATGGCCATCATCACGAGCGGCACATTTCCGCCCAACAACCTGAAAGAGTTTGTGGCGCTGGTCAAGGCCAACCCCGGCAAGTTCAACTATTCTGCCGGTGCGGGGACGGCAGCACACGTCCAGTTTGATGCCTTCCTGCGCCAGCAGGGTCTGGACATGACGCACATTGCCTACAAGGGCACAGCGTCCGCATTGCAGGACATCCTGAGCGGCCAGATCCAGGCCACGATGGGCGGCATCACGGTGGCCAAGCCCCATCTGGCGTCCGGAAAGATGAAGCTGCTCGCCATCAACGGCAGCAAACGCTCCAAATCGCTGCCTGATGTGCCGACCTACGCGGAGGCGGGTTTCCCCAACACCCAGGCGTTCTTCTACGTGGGTTTTGCAGTGCCAAAGGGCACGCCCAGAAACGTCATCGACGCCATCACCACGGCCAATCGCAAGTTTGCCAACGATGCTGAATTTATCGAGAAAACGCTCGATCCCTATGCGTATGAGCCGATGAGCGAAACCCCGGAGGAGTTCGCGAAGTTCCTGGCCGGCGACCGCAAGCTGGCTGAAAAACGGATTCGTGAAGCGGGCGCGCGCCTGGAGAACTGACAGCGCAGTCATCCCGGATGTGGGTGCGGGCCATGCACCCGGGATGGCTGCCGCCTGGAAAGCCCCAATCCCCTGCATTCCTGCCTTTCCAGGCCAACCATTTCCCCCTGAAACCCGTGGCGTTGAAGCCTGAATAAAAACCAACCTTTAACTGGAGACACCCATGACCAAGAAGACATTGATCCACGCGCTGCTGATGGGCGCAGCCTGCCTGCTGTCCGCCCACGCGACGGCGCAGGGCTACCCGAACAAACCCATTAAACTGATCGTGCCCTACGCTGCGGGCGGCCCGGTTGATGGTGTGGCCCGCGGCTACGCAGATCGCCTGTCGAAGGAATGGGGGCAGCCCGTGCTGGTGGACAACCGCGCTGGCGGCAATGAAGTGATTGCGGCAGACCTGGTCGCCAAGTCACCCGCCGACGGCTACACCATCCTCTGGGGCGCCGATCCGACGTTTTCGACCAATCAGTTCCTGTTCAGAAAGCTGCCCTACAACCCACTGACCGACCTCATCCCGGTGACCCGCGTGACCTTCGTCAACATGGCCCTCATCGTTGACGGCAGGCTGCCTGTCAACACCATGAAGGAGTTCGTGGCGCTGATCAAGGCCAACCCCGGCAAATACAACTTCGGCTCTGCAGGCGCCGGCAGTGCGGTCCATGTGCACTTTGATGCCTTCCTGCGCCAGGAAGGACTGCAGATGACCCACATTGCCTACAAGGGCATCGCACCTGCAGTGCAGGACATGCTGGGTGGACAGGTACAGGCCATGATGGCCGGCATCACGGCAGCCACGCCCTATCTCGCCAACGGCAAGATGAAGATCCTGGCCATCAACGGCAGCAAGCGCGCCAAGATGATCCCGAATGTGCCGACCTTTGCTGAAGCGGGCTTTCCCAACACCCAGTCCTACTTCTTCATTGGCCTGACAGTGCCAAAGGGCACACCGCGCCCGGTGGTCGACGCCATCGTGAGTGCCAACCGCAAGGTCCTCGCTGATCAGGCGTTTGTCGAAAAGATCCTCGATCCGTATGCCTTTGAACCCCAGGCTGACACACCGGAGCAGTTTGCGGCCTTCCTCGTCACGGACCGCAAACTCGCAGAGAAGAAAGTCCGCGAAGCGGGCGCACTGCTCGACAACTAGCCCGGACATCACTGCATGCCCATCAGCTGCCGCGCGTGCCCCTGGGTGCCACGGCAGTCTTTATTTCCCGAAATCAAGGAGACAAATGATGAACGCCATCCACAAGTATCGTGACGCCCCCCGCAGCGTAAAGCTGTTCTCCATCGCCCTTCTGCTTGCCGCAAGCAGCCATGCGGCAATCGCCGCCGGTGAGCGTGGGCCCGGGAATGCGGGCGCAAAGCCGCCCATCGTGCTGCAGTCGACGGGCGCTTATGAAGTGGGCGGCAAGGTCATTTCAAACCCCACCGACCCGAAGCAGACACTGTCGTGTGATCATGGCTATGTTGAATATTTCATCCCCGCCAGACCGCGCAAGACCGGCCTCATCATGTGGCACAGCTCCAGCACCAAGGTTTTCGAGAATCGCTGGGATGGCGGCGAGGGCTACAAGAGCATGTTCCTGCGCAAGCGCTATCCCGTGTACCTGTGGGACGGCCCGCGCGTCGGACGCGCCAACTGGAGCTGCGAGCCCATCAACTACAAACCCGAGTACTTCGACCAGCGCAATTTTGTCGCCTGGCGATTCGGTATCGACTACCCCAACTGGACGCCAGGCCTGCAGTTCCCCGCCAACGACCCGGAAGCCTGGAACCAGGCCACCCGTGCCCGCTACGACGAGTTCGACACCTTGGACAACGCCCTGCTGCAGGCCGATGTCGGCGGCCAGGCCATCGACAGGATCGGGCCCGTCGTGGCCATCACCAACTCTGCAGGCGGCTGGCGCGCCATGCTGTCGGCGCTCAAGGCCAAAAGAAGCAACATGAAGGGCATCGTGGCCTATGAAACCCCGGGCTTCGTCTTTCCGGAAG
>JAZKCB010000253.1:0-27147 GCA_040388335.1 Pseudomonadota bacterium
ATAGGAACTTAGCTCACTTGATTGTGAACTTTGCTTCCTAAGCCCCTAAATTATTGTTTCCGGGTGACCACAAAAATACCGGCTAGCACCAGCCCGGTCCCGGCAGCCACCAAGGGCGTGAACGGTTCACCCAGAAAAATGGTGCCCATCATGATGGTGGACAGCGGCCCCACCATGCCGGTCTGGGCAGCAAGGCTGGCGCCAATCCGCTCGACCGCCATCATGACCATCAGCACCGGCGCCGCCGTGCACACCGTTGCGTTCAATACCGACAGCCAGATAACTTCAGGCGCCACGATCGCAGCGCTCAAGGGGCGCAGCACGGCAAACTGGAGCAGGCAGCACAGGCAGGCAACCGAGGTCGCAAGCCCCACGAGGCGCAGGGAGCCCAGGCGACGTACCAGCTCGCCGCTGTAAACAAGATAGATCGAGTAAGTCACGGCACTGAGAAACACCAGCAACGCGCCCCATGCGATATGCGCGCCCTGTACGGACAGCTCCTGACCGAACACCAGCACCACACCGCCATAACTGATGGCCATGCCGACCAGCTGCCGCACCGTCACACGGCGCTTGAAGAGCACCAGACCCATCAGCATGACGATGGTGGGGTTGAGATAAAGGATGAGGCGCTCCAGCGATGCGCTGACGTAGACAAGGCCTGCAAAGTCAAGGAAGCTTGAAAAGTAATAACCGATGAAACCCAACCCGCAAACACCGAACCAGTCCTTGGGTGTCAGTGCATCCTTGCCGCGGCCGGCCCACCAGGCCATGACGACAAAGATAGGCAACGCAAACAGCATGCGAAACATGATGAGCGTGACGGCATCGACCCCATGGCGATAGGCCAGTTTCACGATGATCGCCTTGCCGCTGAAAGCAATGGCGCCCGTCACCGCCAGCAGGAGGCCGGGCATCATGTTTTTGACGGCTGGTTGCCGCGGGATCACTTCTACGTCAGGTCGTTTAAGTTGTTCAGTCGTGCTCAAGATATGCCCGCTTTGACCTTCCTGACTTGAAGCCTTCGCCTCAAAATCGTGTGCTTTTCCATGTTGGAGAGTTTGGCACGGGAAGCGCGATGGCGTCATCGGACATTTGCCTCAGTGCCACCTTGATTGACGAAGGCCGCAGGATTAGCAGGTGTCTGCAGCAAATCCCGAAAATGAAAAAAGGCACCCGGAGGTGCCTTTTCAGTGAAGTGCTGCGGCGCGGGGCCAAAGCCCCGAACTGCACGACCTTACTCTTCGACGAAGGCCTCTTCCCGTTTGTTCTTGACAGACGGTAGCAGCACAATGAACAGGAGCAGCACGCCCGCAGCCAGCAGGCCTGCAGAGATTGGACGCGTGACAAACACGCTCCAGTCGCCACGAGACAACAGCAACGCGCGTCGCAAATTCTCTTCCATCATGGGGCCAAGGATGAAGCCCAAGAGCAGAGGTGCAGGTTCGCAACCGAGCTTAACAAAAATATAACCAACCACGCCAAAGATACCCACTGTCCAGATGTCGAAGGTGTTGTTATTGGTCGAGTACACGCCGATCGCGCAAAACAGTACGATAGATGGGAACAAGTAACGATAAGGCACGGTGAGCAGCTTGATCCACATTCCGATCAGCGGCAAATTCAAAATGATCAGCATGGCATTGCCGATCCACATCGAGGCGATCAGGCCCCAGAACAACTCAGGGTTGCTGGTCATCACCTGGGGACCAGGCTGGATGTTGTGAATCGTCATTGCACCGACCATCAGCGCCATCACGGCGTTTGGCGGGATACCCAGCGTCAGCAGCGGAATGAACGAGGTTTGCGCGCCAGCGTTGTTGGCCGATTCAGGCGATGCAACGCCACGAATATTGCCTTGGCCGAATGGTACTTCGCCCGGTTTCATCTTGATCTTCTTTTCCAGTGCATAGGCGGCAAAAGCAGCCAGCAAAGCGCCACCACCGGGCAGGATACCGAGTGCTGAACCCAGAGCTGTCCCGCGCAACACCGCTGGAGCCATGTCCTTGAAGTCCTGTTTGGTCGGGAACAGACCGGTAACCTTGGCCGTGAAAACCTCGCGGTCGTCTTCAGGCTGCGCCAGGTTGCTGATGATTTCGCCGTAGCCGAAAACACCCATGGCAATCACAACGAAACCAATGCCGTCGGTCAGTTCAGGAATATCAAAGCTGAAGCGGGCAACGCCGGAGTTCACATCGGTACCGACCAGACCCATCAACAGGCCGAGTACGATCATGGCAATGGCTTTGAGCAGCGAGCCGGAAGCCAGCACAACAGCGCCGATCAGGCCCAAAACCATCAGTGCGAAGTATTCAGCGGGACCGAACTTGAAAGCCAGTTCCGTGAGCGGAGGCGCGAAGGCAGCAAGAATCAGCGTGCCGACGCAACCCGCAAAGAAGGAACCCAGACCGGCAGCAGCCAGCGCAGGCCCTGCTCGGCCTCTGCGGGCCATCTGGTAGCCGTCAATACATGTCACCACCGATGAAGACTCACCAGGCAGGTTGACCAGAATGGCGGTGGTTGAACCGCCGTACTGCGCGCCGTAATAAATACCGGCCAGCATGATCAGCGCAGAAACGGGTGGCAACGCGTAAGTTGCAGGCAGCAACATGGCGATGGTGGCTACGGGGCCAATGCCTGGCAAAACACCGATCAGCGTGCCCAGCAGGCAGCCGACAAAGGCGTAAACAAGGTTGATTGGCGTAAATGCAACGCCAAAGCCGAGTGCAAGATGTTGAAACAATTCCATTTTATTACCTTAGCCTGTGATGAAAGCAGGCCACACCTGGAACTGCAGCTTGAGGACGAGGACAAAAGCAACATAGCTGCCAGCGGCAAGTACGGTTGCGAGTATGAACGTGTTTTTGAATTTCCAGCCAGGCTCGGCCATACTGGAGATGAAAGTCAGCGCGTAGATAGCGATCATCATGCCGGCCGCCGGTAATTTGACACTGGGCAAGCCGCCCAACAGAACGCCAAATATCAGGTTGGCAAGAATAATGAAGACCAGCGGCTTCCAGGCCCACTTTCCGATCTTGTCACCACCCTCGACTTCGACCACAAGAGCCTTGAAGGTAATGGCAGCACCCAGAATTGCCATCAGGATGCCCAGCATCAACGGGAAGTAGCCAGGGCCCATTCGCGCACCCTCGCCGACGTTGTAGGTCGTAGCGCCCCATGCGAACGCCACGCCGACGCCCATAAACATGAGGCCTGAAAAAAAGTCTTTCTGACTCTTGATATTCACGGCTTGTCTCCAGTAGAAAAATAGAACTTCGCGATTGTTGCATTGATTCATGCCGCTTTGGCATGTGGCTTTCACCTATAAAAATGCGCTTTCTCCAATGTGAAATGGTTTGCAAACCACAACCCGAATCATATGCACACATATGGCCCGGAAAGGTCAGCGTCTGGTCAGGTTGACATCCGGACTCATAGGGGTAAACACCGAACAAAATGTGGGACGCACCTTATCCATCAACTGGCTGCACCAGACGGGTGCCAAAAAATATTCTTTAACTTCCTGCGCTCAGGACATCGGCGGTGTGGCCGCAAGAATTTCTTCGATGGTGGTCAGGCCTTCGGCAACCTTGAGCGCACCACCCAGCCGCAGCGGACGCATGCCTTCAGAGACGGCCTGCCTGCGCAAGGCATCGATGTTGGGCTCATTGGAGACCTTCTCCTTGAAACCTTCTGTGACGGTGAGCAGCTCATACAGGCCCATGCGGCCCCTGAAACCGGTCAGGCGGCAATCCACGCAGCCCACCGGCTTGTATGGGCGGTAACCCCCATTGATTTGCCAGGGCTTGACGAGTTCCGACAAGGCATCGCGCGATGCCGTGTCATCTTTCTCCCTGCAGTTGCTGCACAGGGTGCGCACCAGCCGCTGCGCCAGCACCCCCAGCAAGGTCGCGTTGATCAGATAGGAGGGCACACCCAGTTCCATCAGGCGGGACACCGCAGAAGGCGCGTCATTGGTATGCAGGGTGCTGAAGACAAGATGCCCCGTAAGCGCGGCCTGCACCGCCATCTCGGCAGTCTGCAGATCGCGGATCTCACCGACCATGATGATGTCCGGGTCCTGCCGCATCAGGGCACGAAGGCCTTCAGCAAAATCGAAATCAAGATGCGGCTGGACCTGTGTCTGGTTGAACGCAGGTTCAATCATTTCAATCGGGTCTTCCACCGTACTGACATTGACCTCTTCGGTGGCCAGCCGTTTGAGGGTGGAATAAAGCGTGGTGGTCTTGCCGGAGCCTGTAGGGCCGGTCACCAGAATAATGCCGTAGGGCCGCTTGACCAGTTGCTCCCAGCGGTCGGCATCATGCTGCGAAAAGCCCAGCGCATCCAAATCCTTGACCGTGGTGTCCGGGTCAAAAATACGCATGACCATCTTTTCGCCGAAAGCCGTCGGCAAGGTCGACAGGCGCATTTCAATCTCGTCGCCGCGCGGGTTGCGGGTCTTGATGCGGCCGTCCTGGGGGCGGCGCTTTTCAACCACGTCCATGCGTCCCAGCAGCTTGATACGCGCCGTCATGGCGTTGTGCACCCCCATGGGCAACTGATAGACCAGATGCAGGACGCCATCAATACGGAAGCGGATCACGCCCTGCTCGCGACGTGGCTCAAGATGGATGTCGCTGGCGCGCTGGTCAAAGGCATATTGCCAGAGCCAGTCCACCACCTGCACCACACCCTGGTCATTCGCATCCAGCTGCTTGTTGCTCTTGTTGAGTTCGACCAGTTGCTCAAAACTGGCAGTACCTGAATTGCCACCCGCCTTGATCGCCGCCTTGACCGATTTGGCCAGCGCAAAAAATTCGGCGGTGTATTTGCTGATCTCCAGCGGGTTTGAGACCACCAGGCGCACCGTCCTTTTGGCCTGGCGCTCGATCTCGGGAATCCACTCGGTGACAAAAGGCTCGGATGTCGCAATCACCACTTCTGCCGGCGTCACCTGGACCGGCAGTACCTTGTGACGCTCTGCGTAGATGGCCGACATGGTGTCCGACACCTTGCCAACTTCAACCCGCAGCGGGTCTATGCGCAGGTACTTCAGGCCGGCACGCCCGGCAAGCCAATGCGTCATGGTTTCCATATCCAGCGGCTTCCCGTCAGACAACCGGGTCATGCTCACGCTACCGAGCCGGGCCAGGGGCTGCAATGAACTCTCAACCTGGGAGCAGCGGGCAATGGTGCGCAGGGCCTCCGCCTGGCTGATCACCCCGTCGTCAGCCATCCACTCAACCAGCGTGCGCCAGTCAAGCGGCCCAACATGCGGCGGCTTCTTGACCGCGCTTTTGCGGGACGATGCTGGCGGGGTGGGGGGCATCACGGCACTCATGGCTTCACTTTAACGCATAGGTGCCAGGCCACCACCCCGGATTGCAGGTGTTCACACCACCGGTTTGAAGATGCGCATCCATTTTTTGGCCGGCAGGCCCCAGCGCGATTGAACATCCGCCGCCTGCAGCAGCATCCCGGCCCGCTCGGGCCTGGAAGGTTCACGCTGTGCCATCACCACCGTATTGCCCTCACGGGTCGGCGTGAAGGCCCAGAGTGCCTGCGGACCAAAGGCCTCGGCAATTTTGGCCAGCGACTTCTGGTAACTCGAATCACGGCCGAACAGGTTGACCGTCATGACGCCATCTTCAGCGAGCAGGTCATGGCAATCGGCATAAAAGTCGGCACTGTCCAGAACAGGGGCAGCCGCCTCATGGTCATACAGGTCAACATGCAGGAGGTCCACCGACTCTGCGTGCTGCGGCTTTTTGATCTCAAGGGATGCATCGGCCTCAATGACATGCAGGCGAAGATCGTCCTTGGGGAGCTTGAACCAGCCACGGCAGGCAGAGACAACCTGCGGATTGATTTCAATGGCGGTGGTTTTCATGCGCAGCTTTTTGTAGCAAAACTTGGTCAGCGCAGCTGAGCCCAGGCCCAACTGCATGGCGTGCTTTTTGGACAAGCTGGCGGGCGCCATGAAAAGCAGGCCGGCCATCATGCGCTGGACGTACTCGAGCTCAATCTCATAGGGCTTGTCGATCAGCATGGAGCCCTGCACCCATTCAGTCCCCAGATGCAGGTAACGCCTGTCGCCAAAATCAGAGAAGTTGACTTCCGGCAACACACCGGCGGGTTCTTTTTTGGCCATCAGATCAATCCGTGTTTTTCAAAGACCTCGCGCCATGCCGCAAGCTTTTTTTCAAAGCTCCAGGATGCATTGGCCGGGCTGGTAGAAGGTAATTTATAGACCGGTAGCCCGGTCCGCATGGTGTGTTTCGCATGTTTAAAGCTTTCACCGCCATTGTGTGCAATGGCCTCGAGCCTGGGGCACAGCGCACCCAGCAGGGTGAAGTCATTCAGTACCGCATTCCTGATGCTGGTGTCCAGGCTACCCTCACGTTCACAGGAAGCATAGACATCCCACACGCCAAGCTGCTTCGACAGCAGCCACTGGCTGCGCTGCCGATAGTCCGCGCCCATCACATCCAGCGGCCAGAGGGCCTGCAGGATCTTCCAGAAATGATTCTGCGGATGGCCGTAATACTGCTGCGCCTCTAGGGAAGCGATGCCCGGAAAACTGCCCAGTATCAACAGCCTTGTGTCGGCCGATACCAGCGGCGGCAAGGACACCAGTGACCCAGCAGGCAAATTGCTCAACTCGCCACCAGACTGCGAAGTTTTGGCAAAGCCGAAAGTGCATTGGCTGTTGTTGCCTGTGCCAGAGCTTCTAAAGACATATTTCGCAGATCGGCGATGACCTGCGCGATGCGCGGCATCTCGGATGGCTCGTTGCGACCCTGCGCCTGCCCGTCTGCACGCTCAGCTGCCGTTTTGTAAAGCCAGTAAGGCGGGATATCCGGCGAATCGGTTTCCATCACCAGTGCATCCAGCGGTAGTTCGGCGGCAAGCCGCCTGAGCTGCAACGCAGGCTCAAAAGTCACCGCCCCGCCAAAACCCAGCTTGAAGCCCATTTTGATGAATTCCATCGCCTGCTGGTCACTGCCGTTGAAGGCATGTCCAATGCCGGTCCACCCATCTTCGGGAACAATCTCGCGCAGATGCTTGAGCAGTTTGTCGGCCGATCGCCTGACATGCAGGATGACCGGCAGGCCATGCTTGCGCGCCAGCTTGAGCTGCTCACGGTAAAAGAATTCCTGCTGCTCCCGCATCGGACCTTCGGTCAGTGCCGCCACAAAATAGTCCAGGCCGATCTCACCGACTGCGACAAGGCGCGGGTCACCAACACCCTGGGCCAACGCCCTGTCCAAAACCTCAAGGTCCGACTCTTTTGCATCGGGTATACAAATGGGGTGAATACCCAGGGCATAACTCCAGTCATATTGATGTGCAAGCTCACGCACCCGTTCGAAATTGCCCACAGATACAGCGGGCAACACACAGTGCCTGACCCCGGCAACCACTGCGCGGGCATGGATCGCAGGCGCATCGTCGCCAAACTCTCTCGCATCCAGATGGCAATGCGTGTCAATCCAGTAGTTCATGGTTGTGAATTCAAATGTGCGGGTGTACCGGCAAAGCACAGGAACCATGCTGCGCCGGGTCTATCCAAACCACGTGCACGGATGCAAAAATCGTGATACGGTGCTTCTGTCAGCGCGGTTTATTTCCTGATTTTGACACCAACCCTCACAGGTGAACGGATGCGAAGGCCAGCCCTCTACAGTAGCTCTACCCGTCCTGCCGCCGCTGCGGCTCCAGATCAGGCGGGCGAACAGCCCAAAGTGACTGCAGCCCCGACATCCAGGCTGGGCCGCCTGAAGCGGCATCTTTCACCTGGCAATATTTACGTTTTATGGTCTGTGGTGGGCCTCCTTGCCCTGCTTCTGGGCATCAGCCTCTTCATGTCCACCCGTCCCGGTGCGCATCGCCTGACGCAGGAGGACATCAATGCCGCGGTCCTGAAAACCCTTGAAAACACGGTTCTGCCGTCCCCGGCTTCAAAAGCCTACGACATCATCAGTCCGTCGGTGGTTCGCGTGATCGGGATGAGCAAGGAGACCGACGAAAAGGTGGCCAGCGCAGGCAAATCAGCCAAAGACAGCAAAGACCCGAAGAGTGCGGGCAAGGATGCAAAAAACGGCAAGGACCCCAGGGAAATCCAGCGCAGCGTGGGTACCGGCGTGGTCATCGTCGACAAGGGCATCATCCTCACCAACCTGCATGTGGTGCAGGGCGCTGAAATCATCCGCATCACGTTTGCAGACGGGCTGGAAACCACCGCCTCGGTCATCGGGGTTCAGCCTGAAAACGACCTCGCCGTGCTGCAGGCGCACAAGATTCCCGATGACATGATTGCGGCGACCATGCGCTCCACCGCAGACCTGCGCCCCGGTGACCAGGTCATGGCGGTGGGTTTTCCGTTCGGCATTGGCCCGTCGGCTTCAGCGGGCATCGTCTCGGGGCTCAAACGCAACTTCCGCTCGCCCGAGGGCAAGCAGGAAATGACGAACCTGATCCAGTTTGATGCCGCAGCCAACCCCGGCAACTCGGGCGGCCCGCTGGTCACCATGGACGGCGAGGTCGTCGGCATCGTCACCGCCATCTACAACCCCAACCAGCAGCGCACTTTTGTCGGCATAGGCTTTGCCGTACCGATTGAGAATGCGGCCGCTGCGGCGGGAATGCCACCTTTCTAGCGTCACGAACTGCGGCATTCTGAACTTTGCCGCGATTGCCCCATCTGTCTGAAACCCCTGCTTATCTGAAGGATCTCCATGGAACCGTTCAATCCCGAAAACGCACCGGCCAACCAGGACACCGCCCAGTTGATGGAGCAGATTCTTTACGAAGTCAAACGTGTGGTCGTCGGCCAGGACCGCTTTCTCGAACGGGTGATGGTGGCGATCCTGGCGCAGGGCCATCTGCTGGTCGAAGGCGTGCCCGGCCTGGCCAAAACCCTCACAGTCAAAACACTGGCCGAGACCGTGCGCGGCAATTTCAAACGCATCCAGTTCACGCCCGACCTCGTACCCGCAGACCTCGTAGGCACCCGTATCTACAACCAGAAGACCGGCGAATTCACGACTTCCCTGGGCCCGGTGTTTACCAACCTGCTGCTGGCTGACGAAATCAACCGCGCGCCGGCCAAGGTGCAAAGCGCATTGCTTGAAGTGATGCAGGAGCGCCAGGTGACGATTGCCGGCATCACGCACAAGGTGCCCGCCCCTTTCCTGGTCATGGCCACGCAAAACCCGATTGAAACCGAAGGCACCTACCCCTTGCCGGAAGCCCAGGTTGACCGCTTCATGATGAAGGTGCTGGTCGATTACCCGACAGAAGAGGAAGAGTTTGTCATCGTCCAGCGCGTCACTGGCCCGGCAGTCGCGGTATCCAGCGTTGCCACCACCGAGCAACTGGCGGCCCTGCAGGCTGAATGCCGCAGGATTTATGTGGACCCCTCACTGGTGCAATACGCGGTCAGGCTGGTTTCCGCCACGCGCAACCCCGATAAACACGGCATCAAGGATCTGGCGCGTTTCATTACCTTCGGCGCCAGCCCACGCGCCACCATCAACCTGACTGAAGGCGCACGCGCCATGGCCATGTTGCGAGGCCGGAGCTATGCCTTGCCTGAGGACATGACAGACCTCGTTCCTGACGTGCTGCGCCATCGCATCGTGCTGTCCTATGAAGCCCTGTCAGAAGGGCTGACGGCAGATGACGTTATTGGCAAGATCATGAGCAAAGTCCCAGCCCCCGCAAAACCGCTCGCCCATGAAAAGCTTGCAGCTTGAACAACTGAAGCCAACCGGCGCTGCCGGTGCGGAACAACTGCTCAAGAGACTTGAGTGGACAGTGCTGCGCCGGCTCGACGGCCTGTTGCAGGGCGACTACCGCACACTTCTGCGCGGCACGGGTATGGACCTGGCCGACCTGCGCGAATACCAGCACCATGACGACGTGCGCCATATCGACTGGAATGTGACAGCCAGGCTGGAGATCCCCCACGTCCGCGTCTTCACCGAAGACCGCGAGATGAGCGCCTGGTTTCTGCTGGACTTGAGCCCGTCCATGGACTTCGGCTCTGGCGATCAGCGCAAGCGCCATGTGTCGGCCGAATTTGTTGCGGTGCTGGCACGCATGCTGACGCGCCACGGCAATCGCGTCGGTGCCATGCTCTACGGCTCGGGCGTTGACACCGTCGTACCTGCGCGGGGCGGACGTCACCACGTGCTGCATCTGATCAACAAACTGCAAACCAGGCCCGAGACGGCCCCGGCCGGCCAGACCAAACTGCATGAACTGCTGGAGTCGGGTGCCAACATGATCAAGCGGCGGTCCACCATTTTTGTGGTGTCCGACTTCATCAGCGAGACTGGCTGGGAAAAGCCTCTCGGCCAGCTCGCACAGCGCCATGAAGTGTTGGCCGTGCGCCTGCTTGATCCGCTGGAGCTGGAGTTGCCCGACCTTGGCCTCATCCCGATTCGCGATGCTGAAACCGGCGAGCAGTTGCTGGTCGACACGCATGACGCAGGTTTTCGCAAACGTTTTGCGCGCATTGCCGCACAGCGTGAATCCGACCTGCGCCAGTCGCTGGTACGTGCTGGCGTAGATGCGCTCGAGCTGTCAACCGACGACGACCTGGTCGACGCCCTGATGCGGTTTACTGATTTGCGCAAACGCCGCAGCCGGGCATCGGCAGGCGCCATGCCGGCACACCTCAAGCGGGCAGCATGAGCCACGCGAGAAGATGATTAAAGGACATCCATGACTTTTCTCTGGCCTGAATTCCTGTGGCTGCTGCTGCTGCTGCCGCTGCTGGTGCTGATCTACATCTGGCTGTTGCGCCGCAAGAAAAAAATGGCGCTGCGTTATGCCAGCCTGTCCATCGTCCGCGAAGCCATGGGCAAGGGTCAAAGTTTTCGCAGGCACATACCGCCCCTTCTTTTCCTGCTCTCGCTGGCGGCAATGTTGATTGCATCATCCCGGCCTTTTGCGGTCGTCACCCTGCCGTCCCAGCGTGAGACCATCATCCTGGCGATGGATGTGTCGGGCAGCATGCGCGCCACCGACGTGCAGCCCAATCGCCTGGTCGCCGCACAGAATGCAGCCAAGGCGTTTCTGAAAGACCTGCCGCGCAATGTGCGCGTCGGCATCGTGGCATTTGCAGGAACCGCTTCGGTCGTGCAGCCGTCCACGTTGAGCCGTGAAGACCTGAGCGCAGCGATAGACAAGTTTCAGCTTCAGCGTGGTACGGCCATCGGCAACGGCATCGTGGTGTCGCTTGCCGAGATATTCCCGGACGCCGGTATCAGTCTCGAAGCCATGCAGAGCGGCCGCGATCGCCAGCGCGGCGTGGGGCTTGACCAGGCCGGCAAGGACAAGGACGCCAAGCCTGCATTTGTGCCAGTTGCACCGGGCTCCTACACATCGGCTGCGATTATTTTGCTGACCGATGGCCAGCGCACCACGGGTGTTGATTCGCTGGATGCCGCCAAGGTGGCTGCCGACCGCGGCATACGTGTCTATACGGTTGGCGTGGGTACGGTTGATGGCGAAACAATTGGATTTGAAGGCTGGTCCATGCGGGTCAAACTGGACGAAGAAACCCTCAAAGGCATTGCGCGAACCACACAGGCCGAATACTTTTATGCAGGCACGGCTGCCGACCTCAAGAAGGTTTATGAAACCCTGAGCTCACGGCTGGCTGTCGAGAAAAAGGAAACCGAAATTTCCGGATTGATGGCGCTGGTGGCTGCGGCACTCGCCTTGCTGTCAGCGGGCCTGTCGCTGGCCTGGTTTAACCGGATTCTTTGAGCACCTGTCCTGAGCAAGCTTGCAGCGGGCTCAGGACTTCACATTGCACTCGCGCCGCAGCAGGGCCAATGCATCGCTGAGCGCATTCACGGCATCGCTTTCAAGCGTCTGCTGCGCTTCATCCACAAAATCCATCCACAACTGCGCATAGTCGTCCTGGTACTGCGCAGGGGCGTGGTCCAGGATGTATTGCTGCGCAAGCCCGGCATCAAAGCCTGACTTCTGGATTTTTCGGAGCAGCGTCGTCGCGGTCTTTTCAGTCAGCAGTGTTTTCGGCACAGCGCCAGCAGCCACACATAAGAACAGGGTCAGCAGCGAGCCGTCATCGCTGTTGCCGCCTGTGGCCTTGCTCCACGCGAGAGAGGTTTCACGGTCATGGTGATCGACTTCGTTCAAACCATCTTCAAGCCAGAAGTACCGCCCCATGAAAGCAGGTGTCTGGTCAAAAAGCCGGCGAGCAGGCAGGCTTGCATCCAGCATCTTGACGCAGTCGGCAAGCACAGATTGCCGCACCGATGTGACCACTTCGCAAAATTCAATCGGCAGGTTTTTCGGGATATCCAGTTTGAAGCCAGACGGATTGGCTGCATGTTTCTTCCGCAGTGCCGCAATCATCTTTTCGAAGGCCACCCAATCCGGCATCTTGCTGCGGCCAACCGACATCACAAGCAGTGCTGTGCGAATCACCGCTTCGGCATCCTTGCCTGCCTCTTCAAGATCATCAGCGTCCAGGCCCAGTTCATCTGCCAGCCAGATGGCTGCGTCAATGACATCTGCCACCTGCTGGCGTTTTGAAAGCTCGGCCTGGTAGTCGGCCAGGCTGCGCAGCGTCCATTTCGCCAGCAGCGGAATGTGCGCATCGGTGAAACCGCTGCGTTCATTCATGCCGAAGTGGCTGTTCTGCGGCATGGCAATCAGCGCCTTGAGCATGTCCGAGCCACCCTTGGAGCGCGACAAAAAAGAGTTGTCGCGCAGTGACTCTGCAGCTTGCCGCAAGTCGCCGCTAGAGGTGCTTTCAAGATAAAGACTCACCAGATTGACGATACGCTCCCTGGCCATCTCAAGTTCCGGGCGTAAAAACTCGCTGCCAAAGTAACGCGCAATCTGCACCATGCCCTTGGGCGCATCGGTACAGATGACATCGAATTTGGCCTGATCAATGATGCCGTTTTGTAATCCGTACTGCAGCGCCTTCTCAAAAAAAGGCCGCGCGTCGTAGAGTGAAATCGACAAGGGTTGTTGTGCCGCTTGGGTTGACATGGTGACGATAGCGCGCTCTTGAGGCAGGAATGTCAGATCGCCGATTCTTCGTCGGAATCGCGTGCGCTTGGCGTGGCCTTGCCGCGATCGGTGTCGCCGGTTTCGACCTTGCCATCGTCTTCTTCGGCCTCCTCTTCGTCATCCAGGCCTGCATCATGTGCACTGGCCTTGGCGCGCAGCACCATCAGCATCTCGATGAAAAGATCAGGCAACTCGTAACGAAGAATCCACGCCAGCTGCATCCAGTCCGCGTCTGCCACCTCGTCCTGCGAGAGCACGGGTTTGGCGTAAGCCGAGGCCAGCAGGGCCGTCTGCGACAGCATCTCGCCGTGGTCTTCCATCGCGTCAAAGGTGCCGGTGCGGGCAAAGGCCTCCACACGGCTCCACTGGTCCGAAAAATAATCCGCCAGTGCTTCGCTGCCGCCATCCAGGTCGCCAATGGCATTGAGGAACTCGACCGGATTTGCGTCTTCGCGGAAGATGATGGAGTTCACCATGCCCCGCAGGTGGGTTCGCGTGAGGTCCTTGTACTGCTTTTCAATGACGACGGCGCGCGCAAACTGCTGCGGGCTGACCAGCAAATTAATCACCGACTCTTTCGAGTTGTCGTACTCGCGAATCACCGCCAGGACGTCCTTGGCAGGCAACTGCTCCAGCACCACCATCAGTGCGGAATCGCCTTCGACATCGGCAAGCTCAACCAGCGCAGATTCAGCGCCCACGATATCGCCCGCAGCAATCAGGGTTTGTGTTTTTGTGATGAGGGCAAGGTGGTTCATAAAGGTTGAGATGTTGCAGTTACCCGTTGCTGGTGACGCTTGTCATCCCGGGCTTGACCCGGGATCCACGACGTCTAGTCTTTTCTATCAAAGCCTTGTTCAGCCATCCAGTCGTCACCGGCTTCCTTGCGAGCCTTGCTGTCAGCATGTTCTTCACCGTCTTCATCGCGATCAAACTCATCGGAGCCGTCTTCGTCATCCGAATCTTCGTCGTCGTCCGTCGCAGCTGCGTGCGCAGATGGCCTGCCCGCCATGTATTCAAGCCCCGCAGCCACTGTCATAAACCATTCACCGCCCGGCTCCTGCAGCACCACATCGGCCATGTCCTGCGCCCAGGGCGCAATGCCCACGGCATCAGAGAAACTGCTCCACTCCGGGAACTCATCGGCCTCATGGGTCAGCAAATGGTCCATCACCGCAGGCAGCCTGAAACTGAAACCCTGGTGCAGCACAACAGCCACCATCTCGGGGCTGAGCTCCATCATCTTGACCAGAAAGCCAAGCTCCTGGCGTTTGTCGGCCAGGCGCTGGCGCAAGACGTTACGGCCCTCCGAGTCAAAGCGCAGGTCATCCAGTTCGGACTGGTAGGCCGAACGCAGGTCGGTGAAAAAAGGTGAAATGCTCATGCAGCGGGATGTTTCATGTTGCTGTGTTTTTAAAGCAGGGGGTTAAAAGGTTTGAAATATGCAGCCCATATTTCACGGGCCGTCTCAATCGGGCTGTCCAGCAGGTTGCGGCGACGGTTGTCGTCATAGGCCTGTCGTTTGTCTGCATCCGACAGCACGTCATAAGCCTCCTGTACCGTACGAAAGCGCGCTGCCGCATCAGGCGCCGTATTCCTGTCGGGGTGCCAGAAAGAAGCCTGCTGGCGAAAGGCCTTTTTGACATCAGCCAGCGTCGCAGCGCTGCTCAGGCCAAGGGAGGTGTAGTGGTCTGTCAAGGTAGGGGCAAGAGTTCGAAACCGGAATCGCCGGTTTAACGGGGCACCAAAGCAGTCATGCGGAAGTGGCGACCAGCCTGGGCAACTCTCCATTATCGGCGAACCGGTTAAATCGCGCGCTGAAGGGCCATCTGCCCCCCGAATGCCGCGCCTGCGTCAGCGTTCGACGGAAGCGACTTCTGTCGTTGCAAAGTCGCCGGGCATGACCACTTCCAGCATTTCAACGTCTTCGCTGTGCCCGACTTCACAATGGCGGATGCCGGGCGGCTGGTAGACCGATGAACCGGCTTCCAGGCGGACGATGCCCTGACCTTCGTATTCAAACTCGATCCAGCCCTTGAGCACGTAGACCAGTTGAAAGCTTGTGCCGTGTGCATGCGGCTGGCCTGAAAACTTGCCGCCTGCTGCGGCCCGGATCACATGCGCGACGACCTTGCCTTCGGTCGCCTCCTTGATGCCAAGGTCGCGGTACTCAAAAAAGGAGCGCAAGCCGCGCTCAAAGCCTGCATCCCTGGCATGGTTGACGGTGAAGCCTTTGGTGGTCATGCCAGTTCCTCCTGTTTAAGCCCACTCGGAAAGTTTGCCCGATACCAGCCGGTAGCGCCGCCCGCAGCGCGCTGCCAGCGTTTCGTCATGCGTGACCATCACAAACGCCGTGCCCTTGTCGCGGGCCAGTTGCAGCATCAGGTCAAACACGCCGTCGGCGGTTGCACGATCCAGGTTGCCGGTGGGCTCATCGGCCAGTACGCAGGCCGGGCTGGTGACCAGTGCACGCGCGATCGCCACACGCTGGCGCTCGCCGCCCGAGAGTTCTGCGGGTCGGTGGTGAATACGCTCCTTCAGGCCCACCGAAGCCAGCATGGCCGTGGCAACTTCAGCAGCCTTGGCAGGCGTCTCGCGGCGAATCCACAGCGGCATGGCCACGTTGTCCAGCGCGCTGAACTCGGGCAACAAGTGGTGGAACTGGTACACAAAACCGAGGTGTTTGTTGCGCAAATCGCCCTGCTGCTGGGGCGAGAGCGATGACATCAGCTGGCCCTTGAGCTCGACCTGCCCGCTGGTGGGGGCATCCAGCCCGCCCATCAAATGCAGCAAGGTGCTCTTGCCCGAGCCGGACGAACCAACGATGGCCAGTGTTTCACCAGCATGCACCTGCAGGTCCACGCCGTGCAGCACCGTCAGGTCGATCCGGCCTTCGTGGAACCGTTTGGTCAGGCCGCTGGCCTTGAGAACAACTTCACTCATAACGCAATGCTTCCGCAGGATTCACGCGGCTGGCGCGCCAGCTCGGGTAGATGGTGGCAAGAAAAGACAGGATCAGCGAGATCACGACGATCGGCATGATGTCGCTGTACTGCGGCTCGCTCGGCATGCGGCTGATGAGATAGATGTCTTTGGGCAAAAAACTGGCGTTGAGCAAACGCTCAAGTGCGGGCACGATGACATCGATGTTCAGCGCAATGCCCAGCCCCAGCAGCAGGCCCGACAGCGTGCCGATCACACCGACCAGCGCACCCTGCACCATGAAGATTTTCATGATGCTTTTCGGGCTGGCGCCCAGCGTGCGCAGGATGGCAATGTCTGCGCGCTTGTCGGTCACCGTCATCACCAGCGTACTGACCAGGTTGAAGGCGGCCACAGCCACGATGAGCGTGAGGATGATGAACATCATGCGTTTTTCAAGCTGTACGGCAGAAAACCATGTTTTGTTTTGCTGCGTCCAGTCGCGTATCAGCAAATCGCCGCTGAGCGAGCGCGACAGCTCAACCGCCACTTCCCGTGCCTTGTGCAGGTCCTGCAGCTTGATGCGTATGCCGGTCGGGCCTTCCAGCCTGAAGATTTTTGCGGCGTCGTCCTGATGCATCATGACCAGCGCCGAGTCGTATTCAAAATGACCGGAATCAAACGTGCCGACCACCGTCATCTGCTTGAGGCGCGGCACCACACCGGCCGGCGTCACCTGGCCGCTGGGTGCGATCAGGGTGACGGTGTCGCCTTCGCGGACGCCCATGGCACGGGCCAGCTCGCCACCCAGCACCACGCCGAACTGGCCGGGCACCAGCTTGGCCAGCGTGGTGACAGACGCAGCTGCAAGGTCCGTCACCTGGCCTTCAAGCGTCGGATCAATGCCGCGCACCAGCGTGCCCTTCATGTCTTCACCACGCGCCAGCAGAGCCTGCGCAGCAATAAAGGTGGCGGCCCCCACAACAGACTTGTTGGACTTGATCTCGGCCAGCGTTTTCTGCGGGTCTGGCAAGGCCGCACCGCCCGGCGCAAACACTTCGATGTGGGAGATGACACCCAGCATGCGGTCGCGCACTTCTTTCTGGAAACCGTTCATCACGCTGAGCACAATGATGAGCGCCGCCACGCCAAGCGCAATGCCCAGCATGGACACGCCTGAGATGAATGAGATAAAACCGTTGCGCCGTGTCGCCCGGCCAGCGCGGGTGTAGCGCCAGCCCAGAATCAGTTCGTAGGGGATTTGCATGGACATAGAGGGTAATTGTGGCATCCCGGACAATAGACCCATGTCAGCCAGTTCCGCCATCCCTTCCGCCCATCTTGTTGTCCCCTTTGCTGCCTGCGCAGGCGACAGCTGGCTGCAGGCCATGAAGTCCCAGCCTGCTGGACACCTGAAAAACCTGGGTAAGTTGCTGCAGGGGATGAAGCTGGTGGATACAAGTGCTGGCGAGGCGCTGTCACTCTCAACGCCGCATGAGCGGGTACTGGCCAAGACGATGGGCCTGAACGACACAGTTGATGGCTTGATCCCCTGGGCGGCACTTCAGGCAGCAGATGAAGGCATGGGCACGGGCCAGGCCTGGGCCTTCATCACGCCCTGTCACTGGACCATGGGCCGCGAACACGCGACCATGACGGACCCGTCTGCGCTGGGCATGACGCCTGAACAATCACAAGCCCTGCTGGCCGCGATGCAGCCCTACTTTGAGACTGAGGGCATCACGCTGCATTACGCCGGGCCTGATCGCTGGCTGGCTGAAGGAGGGATATTCAGGCAGCTGCCCACCGCTTCGCTGGACCGTGTGTTGGGCCGCAATGTTGATCCCTGGCTGCCCGGCGCAAAAACAGCGCCATCCCTGCGGCGATTGCAGAATGAAATGCAGATGCTGCTTTATACGCATCCACTAAATGATGAGCGAAGCAAGCAACGCCAGCGCCCCGTCAACTCCTTCTGGATCAGCGGTACCGGCTCGTCAAGTGAGCCCACACCAACACCGCAAGCGCCTGTTACCGTGCCACGCACACTGGCACAGGCCGCATTCAATGACGACTGGACTGCCTACGCACAGGCCTGGAGTCAGCTCGACGCAGGCGACATTGCAAAACTGCTCGCAGAGCAAAACGCCGGGCAAACGGTGCGCCTTAGCCTGTGCGGCGAGCGCAGCGCGCAGACCTTTGAAACAGCGCTGCAAGGCTTTTTCAGCCGCATCTCAAATTTGCTGTCCCCCGCATCGCCGCTGGCCGTGCTTGAACAGCTGTAACCCCAAAGAATCGACCAATCCGACATGAAAATCCAGGTACGCGACGTACCCCCCCGCAGCGTCTGGGCGCTGCAACAGGCCGGCATTCACCCCCTCCTTGCCCAGCTGTACGCAGCACGCGGCGTGAACTCACCCGACGAACTGGACGACGGCCTGGCGCGCCTGCTGCCACCCGCCGGCATGCGGGGCACCCGCGAAGCGGCCCGCCTGCTGGCCGACGCCATGGCGGCCAACAAAAAAATCTGCGTGGTCGCCGATTACGACTGCGACGGCGCGACGGCCTGCGCAGTGGCCCTGCGCGGCCTGCGCCTGCTGGGCGCCACCAACGTGAGTTATCTCGTGCCTGACCGCGTCGTCGATGGCTATGGCCTCACCGCCCCGATTGCCGACCGCGTCAAGGCCACCGGGGCCGATGTGCTGGTCACGGTAGACAACGGCATCGCCAGCATGGACGGCGTGGCCCGGGCCAAGGCGCTGGGAATGCAGGTGCTGGTGACCGACCACCACCTGCCCGCGATGAAAGACGGCCAGATCGTCTTGCCTGACGCTGATGTGATCGTGAACCCCAACCAGCCGGATTGCACCTTCGAGAGCAAGTCGATTGCAGGCGTGGGCGTCATGTTTTATGTGCTGCTGGCGCTGCGGGCCGAACTGCGCGAGCGTGGAATCTTTACGGCACAAAATCAACCGAAGGTCGATGTGTTGTTGCCGCTGGTTGCACTGGGCACAGTCGCCGATGTGGTGAAGCTCGACGCCAACAACCGCCGCCTGGTGGCGCAGGGCCTGCGCCGTATCCGCGCCGGTTATCTGCCCGCCGGCCTAGCCAGCCTGTTCACCGCTGCAGGCCGCAAGGCGAATGTGGCCACCACTTTTGATTTCGGCTTTGCCCTGGGCCCGCGCATCAATGCGGCCGGGCGCCTGAGCGACATGACGCTGGGCATTGAATGCCTGCTGACCGACGACGCAGGCCGTGCCGACGAGCTAGGCCGCACGCTGGACGGCATCAACCGCGAACGCCGCGACATCGAGGCCGGCATGCGTGAGCAGGCGCAAATGGCTGCAGACGCCATGATTGATGTTGACGAGGTGCCGCCGCCAGCGATTGCGATTTTTGACCCCGACTTTCACGAAGGTGTGGTCGGCATCGTGGCCTCGCGCATCAAGGACAAACTTCACCGCCCGACTTTTGTTTTTGCCGCCAGCGGCGCACCCGGCAAGGAGCATGAACTCAAGGGCTCGGGCCGCTCGATTGCCGGCTTTCACCTGCGCGATGCCCTGGACCTGGTGGCCAAGCGCCACCCCGGCGTGCTGCTGCGTTTTGGCGGCCACGCCATGGCGGCGGGCTGCACCATCAGCGAAGAGAACTTCGAAACCTTTGAAAGCGCGCTGCAGCAGGTGGCCCACGAATGGCTGGACGCCGCCACGCTGACGCGCCGCATGGACACGGACGGCCCACTCGCCGCCGAATACCGCCGCACCGACATGGTCGACACCCTGCACAAGGAAGTCTGGGGCCAGGGTTTTGCCGCACCGACCTTCAGTGAAGAACTTGAAGTGGTGTCGCAGCGGCTGGTCGGCGAAAAGCACCTGGCGCTCAAACTCAAGCACCAGGGCCAGCCGGTCGACGGCATCTGGTTCGGACACACCGAGCCCCTGCCCGAAAGGGTGACGCTGGCCTTCCGGCTGGACGCTGACGAGTGGCAAGGCGTACGCCGGGTGCGCTTTCTGGTCGAGGCAGCGGAAATCAAGGCTGGTTGAGTCCGCAACGCAACGCTACATATTTAATAGCTGCTCACGCTTGTTTCTATTGGCTTGAAGGCCGATTTGGCACCTGAAAACACCTCTTTTCGGGCATCTTTGACTGCTTTTCAGCCCAAAGCAGGGCTCCAAATCAGCATATGCCCAGGCATATGCCTTCATGCCAACCATTCTGATCCGACTGCTGGTTTAATCCAGCAGTTCGTATTCCCCACCTCGTTCGATGGCCTTTTTGTAGGCAGGTCTTGCGTGAATGCGCTTGAGGTAATCCATCAGTTTCGGGCGGCTGGCGTCAAGCCCGCCCCGTGCGGCAGCGGCCTCGATCGGAAAACTCAGCTGCACATCGGCGGCTGAAAACTCATTACCCGCAAACCAGGTGCTTTTGCCCAGTTCGCCTTCAAGGTAATCAAGATGGGTGCTGATGTTGGGCGTAATGAAAGCCGCCTTGGTCTTGCCCGAGATGGCCTTGGCAATCGGTTTGGCGAAAAACGGCATGGGCGAGTGTTCGATCTTGTCGAACACCAGTTTGAGCAGCAACGGCGACATCAGCGAACCTTCGGCGTAATGCAGCCAGTAGCGGTAGCGCAGGTAGGCTGGCGTGCCGGGCGCGGGTGACAGCCTGCCCTGGCCGTAGCGCTCGACAAGGTATTCAATGATGGCGCCGGATTCGGCCAGCGTCAGGTCGCCATCGGTGATGACGGGCGACTTGCCCAGCGGGTGGATGGCGCGCAGCGAAGGTGGCGCCAGCATGGTCTTGGGGTCGCGCTCGTAGCGCTTGATGTCATAGTCCAGGCCCAGTTCTTCAAGCAGCCAGAGAACGCGTTGCGAGCGCGAATTGTTCAGGTGATGGACGACGATCATGGCGGCTCTTTTCTCGTAAAACTGGATGCCCCATTGTGCCGCTTGCCCACGTCGCAGAGGGGGCGAGGCCGCCGCTGCAGGCAGGCTCCGGGCGCAAAGCCTAAAATGAAGCGGTGACCTCCCTGACCACACCAGCTTCCAGCATCCTCAACGCCGACCTTCATTGCCACTCGGTGGTATCGGACGGTACCTTGACACCCGAGGCACTGGCCGAACGTGCAGCCGCCAACGGCGTCGAACTCTGGGCCCTGACGGACCACGACGAAATCGGCGGACAGCACCGCGCCGCAGCCGCAGCCAAAGCCAACGGCATGCGCTACCTCACAGGGACCGAAATCTCCGTGACCTTCGCCAATGAAACCGTGCACATCGTCGGCCTGGGGTTTGATGCGGATGATGCGGAGATGCTCAAGGGCCTGCACGCCACACGCGGCGGCCGCGGCCAGCGGGCCATGGAAATGTCGGACGGGCTGGCCAAAGTCGGCATCAAGGGCGCTTATGAGGGCGCGCTGAAGTTTGTCGGCAACCCGGAACTCATCTCACGCACGCACTTTGCGCGTTTTCTGGTGGAAGGCGGCCATTGCAAGGACACGTCCGAAGTCTTTCGCAAATACCTGACCGAAGGCAAACCCGGTTATGTGCCGCACCGCTGGGCCTCGCTGCGCGACGCCGTGCACTGGATCACCCGCGCCAAAGGCATGGCCATCATTGCGCACCCGGCGCGCTACAAGTTCACGCCGAATGAAGAGTACGCCCTCTTCACCGAATTCAAGCTGCACGGCGGGCTCGGTGTTGAAGTCGTCACCGGCAGCCACACCGCACAGGAATATGTGAAGTACGCCGAAACCGCCAAAGAGTTCGGCCTGGCCGCCTCGCGCGGCAGCGACTTCCACAGCCCCGACGAAAGCCACACCGACCTGGGCACGCTGCCGTTTTTGCCCGGCGGGCTCACGCCTGTCTGGGAACTGCTGGCGGACCGCATCCAGTGAGCCGGGGACAAGCGGCCGCAGGCAGTGCCGCGAACGGCATCCTGCTCATCGTCGCCGGCATGTTCTTTTTTGCGGCGCTGGACACCACCACCAAATACGTCACCGCCAGCGTGCCATTGCTCATGGCGCTGTGGGTTCGTTATGCCTTCCAGGCGGTATCGACCACCCTGCTGGTGCTGCCCACGCGCGGCATGGCGGTGTTCAAGACCGCGCACCCCAAATTCCAGGTCTTGCGCGGCATGCTGATCCTGAGCAGCAGCTTCCTGGCCTTCCTCAGCCTGCGCTACCTGCCAGTCGGTGAATTTACGGCCATTCAGATGATTACCCCGCTTGTCATCACGTTGCTGGCCTCCACATCGCTGGGCGAAAAAGTCTCACCGTTGCGCTGGACGCTGGTGGCCGGCGGTTTTATGGGCACGCTGATCATCATTCGCCCGGGCGGTGAAAACTTCACCTGGGCCATGCTGCTGCCACTCGGCCTGGTCGCCTGCAATGCCTGGTTCCAGGTGCTGACCAGCAAAATGACGCGGACCGAAGACCCGGTCACGATGCACCTTTACACCGGCTGGGTGGGCACGCTGGTGGTGTCGCTGGCGCTGCCCTTTGTGTGGACCTCGCAGGTCTCCTGGCAACTGTGGGGCCTGCTCATGCTGATGGGGCTTTTTGCGACCACAGGCCATTTCCTCATCATCCTGGCCTACCGGGGCGCGCCTGCTGCGTCCCTGACGCCTTACCTTTACACGCAGATTGCATTTGCCATGCTGGGCGGCTGGATTGTTTTCTCGCATATCCCGGACAGCTGGTCGATTGCCGGCATGGTGCTGATTGCGGTGTGCGGCACGGGCGGCGCATGGCTGGCTTTTCGCGAAAGCCGCAGCGCCCGCCAGATTGAAGTACAACCGGTGGAGGCGTGAACGCCTCAAACCCTATTTGAATCATGGCCCAGTTTTTTGAAATCCACCCCGAAAACCCACAAACCCGTTTGCTCAAACAGGCCGTCGCCCTGCTTGAAAAAGGCGGCATCGCGGCCGTGCCGACGGACTCCAGCTATGCCCTGGTCTGCCACCTCGACGACAAGGCCGCCGCCGACAGCCTGCGGCGCATACGCGGTGTCGATGACAAACACCACCTGACCTTGCTGTGCCGCGACCTGAGCGAGCTGGCCAACTACGCACGCGTTGACAACAAGCAGTTCCGCCTGCTGAAGGCCGCAACGCCCGGCCCCTACACCTTCATCCTTGAAGCCAGCAAGGAAGTGCCACGCCGCCTGAGCCACCCATCACGCAAGACGATTGGCCTGCGTGTGCCCGAGCATAAAACCCTGCAATGCCTGCTGGAGCTGCATGGTGCACCCTTGCTGGCCACCACCCTGATACCGCGCGGCGAAACCGAATCGCTCAACGACGCCCAGGACATCCGCAAACTGCTGGAGCATGAGCTCGCCGCCGTGATCGACGCCGGTGCCTGCCACCAGGAGCCGACCACGGTGATTGACCTCACGCCCATGGGCGATGGCGGCGATGCCCTCGTCACACGTCAGGGCCGGGGTGACGTGGCGCGGCTGGGTTTGTAGCGCACTTACACGTCAAAAAGGCGCCTGAAACGCGCCGTTATCGCGCCGGGGATAATCCATCCTATGGACATTGCAAACCTTATTCAAACCGTCGCCATCTACGCGCTGCCGGTCCTCTTCGCCATCACCATCCACGAGGCAGCCCACGGTTATGTGGCGCGCTACTTTGGCGACAACACCGCCTGGTCCATGGGCCGGGTGACGCTGAACCCGCTCAAGCACATCGACCCGCTGGGCACCATTGCGATGCCGCTGCTGCTGTACTTTGCTACTTCGGGCGCCTTCCTGTTTGGCTATGCCAAGCCGGTGCCGGTGAATTTTGGCAACCTGCGCAACCCCAAGCGCGACATGATCTGGGTCGCGCTGGCCGGCCCGGCATCCAACTTCATACAGGCCATACTCTGGGCGCTTTCGCTCGTGGTCATGGCCATCCTCGGCGTGCAGGAGGAGTTTTTCATCAAGATGGCGCAGGCCGGCGCACTCGTCAACCTGGTGATGTGGGCGTTTAACCTGTTCCCGCTGCCGCCTCTGGACGGTGGCCGCATCCTGGTCGGCCTGCTGCCACTCAGGCAGGCGCTGTGGGTATCACGCATTGAGCCCTGGGGCTTTTTTGTGGTGATGGGCCTGGTGCTGGCAGGCATCGTCGGTACTTACTGGCTACGTCCGCTCATGTCCCTGGGCTATGGCGTACTGAACATCATCACCTCGCCACTGCTGGCACTGCTTCGCTAATTCATTCAACATGACAACAGCTCCAAAACCATCTGGCACTGCGCAACGTTTCCTCACCGGCATCACTACGTCCGGCACGCCGCACCTGGGCAACTATGTGGGCTCCATCCGCCCCTCCGTCGCAGCCAGCAAGGGCGCAGGTGCCGAGAGCTTTTATTTCCTGGCCGACTATCACGCACTGATCAAATGCGATGAACCTGCGCGCATACAGCGCTCAACGCTGGAGATCGCCGCGAGCTGGCTGGCATGCGGGCTGGACCCTGAGCGTGTGGTCTTCTACCGCCAGTCCGACATTCCCGAAATCCCCGAGCTCACCTGGCTGCTGACCTGCGTCACCGGCAAGGGCGTGCTCAATCGCGCGCATGCCTACAAGGCCTCCGTCGACAAGAACGAGGCCGCAGGCAACGACCCGGATGCGGATGTCACCGCAGGCCTCTTCATGTACCCGGTGCTGATGGGCGCAGACATCCTGATGTTCAAGGCGCACAAGGTGCCTGTGGGCCGTGACCAGATCCAGCACATTGAAATGGCGCGCGACATGGCGCAGCGTTTCAACCATTTGTATGGCGATCATCTTGTGCTGCCAGAGGCGCTGATTGAAGAGTCTGTCGCCACCCTGCCCGGCCTGGATGGCCGCAAGATGAGCAAGAGCTACGACAACACGATTCCGCTGTTCTCATCGCGCGAGCAACTCAGGAAGCTGATCGCCGGCATCGTCACCGACTCACGCGCACCGGGTGAAGCCAAAGACACAGAAGGCTCGGCCCTGTTCCAGATTTACCAGGCTTTTGCATCTGCGGAAGAAACCACAGCCATGCGCAAGGCCTATGCAGACGGCATTGGCTGGGGCGACGCGAAGAACATGCTGCTGGACCGTATTGACCAGGACATCGCGCCCATGCGCGAGCACTACCAGGCGCTGATCAATGACCCGGCAAGGCTGGAAGCCATCCTGCAGGCCGGTGGCGAAAAGGCCCGCGCACTGTCAGCCCCCTTCATGCGCGAGTTGCGTCATGCCGTCGGGCTGCGCAAACTGGCGGCGCCGGCTGTACCGGCGGCAAAACAAAAGACCGCCAAAGCAACGGTCGCAGGCTTCAAGCAATACCGCGAAAGCGATGGCCAGTTTTACTTCAAGCTGGTGGGCAGCGATGGCAAGCTGCTGTTGCAAAGCCTGGGGTTTGCCGCGCCCAAGGAAGCCGCAATGGCGATTGCATCGCTTCAGCAACAGGGCGCAGACGCACTGACGGCGCTACAGGGCAAACTTGCCGTCGTGGACAGCGTGGTCCATGATGATGTTGTCGCCGCATTGAAAGACCTGAGAGACCTGAAAGAAGCCTCTGCTTGAAGCTTAAACATTTGGATTAAAAAGAAATAGTTAGTTTGCAAAGCTGTTGTGCCATTGAACTGCAAATGAGACAAATTTCCGGTCTATAAAAATATCTGACACGTTCAATTGGACTTTGAACGGGTTATGCTTGCTTTTTTCACTGGCAATGCACTTTTTTAGACCCAGTTCATGAGCATTTTTGTTATAGACGAGCACCCTCTTGTGCGCGAAGCACTAGGGGCCATGATTGGCCGCATGGGCCACTCAGCGGTAGAGCTTGCAAACCTCGCTGCCTTGGCCGGAGCCGTCAAAGCACATGGTCATCCAGAATTGATCACCCTTGACCTTGAGTTCGCAGGTGAAGACCTGGACTCCCTCACAACCGTCCGCCATTTGCGCGACCAGTTTCCGGATGCACCGATTGTCGTGCTGACCGCCGCACCCGCGCAGATTTACGAAAACCGTGCGCTTGAAGCCGGCGCAACGGCCTTCATCCACAAGTCCGCAAAAACCGATGCCATCGCCCAGGCTTTGCGCGAACTGCTCGCAGACGAAGCATCACCTGAAAGCGCAGCACCACCCGAAAAGCTGTCAAAACGACAGAAGCAGCTGCTGCAGCTGCTCGACAAGGGCATGAGCAACCGCGACATCGCCGAGTCGCTGCAGATCAGCGAGCACACGGTGAAGGTGCATCTCTGGCGCCTCTTCCGCCGCCTCAACGTCAAGAGCCGCTCACAGGCCGGCCACCTCGCGCGCACCCAGGGCCTGCTCTAGATCATCGGGTACCGGGCCGCAAGCCCAGCCGCACGATCAGGCGAGGTCACTTCACACGCCTGCAGGACTTGCCCCAAGTCGCCATAGCAGTGGCTGAGCTTCACGGCTCTTTTTGTTGCCGCTTGTTGCCGCCACATGGCGCAGCCCATCATGGCCGACCTCTTCCGCCAGAACAACGCGAGCCGCAAGGTTGTGATCGAACTGGCCTGCGGCCTGGGCATCGCAGAAGCCATGGGCGCCAGGGACCTCATGATCCGCGTCCCGCGCCGCCTCGCCGACCGCTTGCACGCCGATGCGGCCCACAAGCGGCTGCGGGCGGTGGTGTTTAGCAATTACGCTGGAATGTAGGCTGGTTGGCTTGTCATTTTGCTATTGAATATATAGCAGCTCACGCACGTATTTATTGGCATGCAGCCATAAAACATGGTTAAAAATGGTCTCAAAAAGGCCTTTTTTGAAAATCTGGACGTCAGGTTTCCTGCCTGAATAGAAAATGCATCACAAATGATTCATTAACTACTTAAAGCTTTATTTATAAACTTTTATTTTGAATGGAGTTCGAACACCGTATGTTCGCGGTTGACGACCACTGTCCTCAGCAGAACATCAGCGCCAGCAATGCCGGGTCATCCAGCACGTTCAGCAATACAAAGCCGCCGCCTCTGTAAAACAAAAGCTCGGCAAGCTCGAAACGCTCAGCCCACGTCATCGGATTAACCTCTCCAGTATGTGCGAGCCCCCGACGGTTGGCGGAGACTTGCCAGGCTTGCTGTATCCCATAACGGGCGGTACAAAAAAAAGCCCCGTAAACACTGGGCTTACGGGGCTTTTGGGGGTCTGTATTGGACTACTTAAAACTAATCC
>JAZKCB010000254.1:0-20469 GCA_040388335.1 Pseudomonadota bacterium
GTGCTGCGTGTGGTCGAAAGCCTGGCCGACGAAGGCATGACGCTGCTCATGGTGACCCACGAAATGAGCTTTGCACGCAAGGTGTCGGATCGCGTGATCTTCATGCACCAGGGACGCGTACATGAGATGGGCCCGCCTGCAGAGGTGTTCGGTAACCCGCAGACGCCTGAGCTCAAGCAGTTTTTATCGTCACTGCACGACTAGGAGGCGTTTGCCCCGCTGTCACACGGGTTTAAAGCTGTGGCGGCACAATAGGCGAGGTGAAGACACCTCACCATTTTTACGCCCTGATACTGGCCTGCAGTCTGCCCCTGACCAGCTTTGCGTTTGACCTGCAGGGCCACAGGGGCGCACGTGGGCTGGCACCCGAGAACACGCTCGCAGCGTTCTCAACCGGACTGAAAACCGGCGTCACCACGCTGGAGCTGGACATTGGCGTATCGGCTGACGGCGTGGTGATGATCTCGCACGATCCCTGGCTGAACCCTGCATTTACACGCGATGCCAACAGCCAGTGGCTTGCAGGAACGCGTGGGCCGCTGATACGGTCACTGACATTTGCGCAGCTTCAGACCTATGACGTGGGGCGCATCAATCCTGCCTCTCCTTATGCGGGGCAGTTCCCGTCACAGCAAGCTGCAGACGGTCAACGCATGCCGCCACTCGCAGGGCTGTTTGAGATGGTGAAAGCAGCCGGTGCGGCCAATATCAGGTTCAACATTGAGACAAAACTCAACCCTCTGTCGCCCGAAGACACGGTGAGCCCCGAGACGATGACACAGGCCCTGCTGAAAGTTGTGCGCGATTCGGGTATGACACATCGAGTGACCATCCAGAGTTTTGACTGGCGCTCGCTCAGGTTGGTGCAGCAGCTTGATCCGGCGATGCCGACCGCCTGTCTGAGCGCCCAGTCCGCCACGGGCGACACGATACGCGACGGCAGGTGGACTGCAGGCCTGAAACTGGCCGACTACAGCGGTGTGCCGCAACTCGCCAAAGCCGCCGGGTGCGCGATCTGGTCGCCAAATGCAGTTTCGATCACTGAGGATCTTGTGAAACAGGCACAGGTGCTCGGCCTCAAGGTAGTGCCGTGGACGGTCAATGCCCCTTCAGACATGCAGAGGCTTCTCGAATGGAATGTCGATGGCCTAATCACCGATTACCCTGACCGCCTGCGCACCGTGATGCAGCAACGCGGCATGCCGCTGCCTGCTGCCCTTGGCCGCTAACTGCCAGCTTTTTCCCAACAACCCGTCTCACTCCTTCCGGACTTTCATGCCGTCGATTCTTTATTTCTTTGCGCTCTGCAACCTCGTCATCGGCAGCAGCGCGTTTGCCTTGAACGGCATTCTTCAGCCCGTAAGCGTGGCGCTGGGCATCAGCGTTGCTGCGGCCGGGCAGGTGATGACCGCTTATGCGATTGCGACCGCCGTACTGGCGCCGCTGTTCATCGTGCTGACGGCCCGCTGGCCCAAAAAACGCACGGTACAGTTTTCCCTTGGCCTGTTTACCGCCGGCTGCCTGCTGTCTGCCCTGGCGCCCAACCTGCTGACGCTGCTGATGGGCCGCGCCCTCATGGGCGCCGGTGCCATGTTTACGGCCACGGCATCGGCGCTGGCTGTCACCATGGTGCCGCCCGCACTTCGCGGCCGCGCGCTGTCAACTGTTTTCATGGGCATGAGCATCAGTTATGCCGTGGGCTTG
The DNA here is from genome assembly GCA_040388335.1 of Pseudomonadota bacterium. Classification (GTDB taxonomy): domain Bacteria; phylum Pseudomonadota; class Gammaproteobacteria; order Burkholderiales; family Burkholderiaceae_C; genus Polaromonas. The sequence goes on from JAZKCB010000254.1 coordinate 1,705, forward strand.
CCACTCGGTGCGTGGCTGGGTTTTGAATACGGCTGGCGTGTGCCGGTATGGCTGTCCGTGGCGGCCAGCCTGTCTGCACTTGTAGCCGCCAGCTGGTTGATCCCGCCCGCCATGAGCAGCGGTTCTGCAAGCTTTACCGGTTTCAGGGCTGCCGCCCGGCAAGGCGCGGTGCTCCGTATTTGGCTACGCACACTGCTGTCATTTGTGGCGATCTTCAGTGTGTTTACCTACATCGGTCCGGTGCTGTTGGCGCTCAACCCCATGGGCGCCACACAGCTGGCTGTAACGCTGGCCATGTTTGGCGTTGCCGGTGTGGTCGGCTCCATGGTCGGCGGCTGGGCCAGCGACCGTTTCGGCGCCATGAGAACCATCAAGACGGGACTTGTGGTGCTGATTGCCATGCTTGCTGTTCTGCCCTTCACTGCGGGAAACATGCCCCTGATGCTGCTGGTGCTGGTGGTCTGGGCGATTTCAGGTTTTGGCCTGATGTCACCCCAGCAAAGCCTGCTGGCCAGCCTGTCGCCCGCGCAGGCACCGCTGCTGCTCAGCCTGAATGCCTCCATGCTTTACATCGGGACAGCGCTGGGAGCGATCATCAGCGGCGCAGCCATAGGACACACCGGCTTTGCGCACATCGCCTGGGTCGGGACACCCTTTGGGCTGGCCGCTGTACTGACACTGCTGTTTGACCAGACCCCCCAAAGGGCACCCTCCAAAGCCACGGCGGCGTGATGCCGGCGTACGACGCATGACAGCCCAATCACAACTTGACGCCCTGCAATCTGCACTGCACCAGCTGCGCAGCGCGCCCTCGCAGCCCACAGTTTTTTCAAACCTGGCGAGAGACCAGCAGATCCTGGCAGCAACACTGCCTGAACGCTTCAACGATGTGTTGCTGAATTTGCTGGACAGGCTGGAGTCCAGCGCCCTGTTCACCGAGGAAAGCTGCTCTTTCAGCCACGCGGGCCTGCTCGACAGCCTGCAGATGTGGATAGACAAGGCGCAGTTGCAGCTGCAGAAAAATTAGTCGTTCAGACGTGACGCTTGCGACTGGCAGGCGCTTTTGCCGCTAGCGGCATGGCATCAGCCCGCTCATGCAGCGCTTCAATGATGTGGCAATGTGCATCTGTGCCGTCGCAGCGGCTGCGCAGGGCCTGCAAATCCTTCTCCAGCGCCTTCAGTTCAGCCAGCCTCGCGCGCACGTGCGCAAGGTGACCATCGAGCGCAACCCGCGCAGTCTCGCAATCAGCCTTGATCTTGAGATCGAGCCCCAGCAGCGTGCGCACTTCGTCCAGCGACATGTCCAGCGCCCGGCACAGGCGTATAAACCGCAGCTGGTGCACGTCGCCTTCGCTGTAGAAGCGGTAGCTGTTCTCGCCGCGGCCGCGTGGACTGAGCAGCTTTTCCTTTTCATAAAAGCGGATGTTGGCCGCGCTCACACCGCTCTGCCGGGCGGCATCGCCGATCAGATAGCCCTGGAGAGGCTGGGGGCTTGGTGAAGACATGGCTTGACCTTAAAGTGACTTGAGGGTTTCAAATCATGCCATGAACTGCACATCCTGTGGTTCGCAAGGAAAAAGTCAGATGTCCGCCCATTGCCATAACCACGCCACCGACACCAGTGACCATAACCCGCGCTACCGCAGGATTTTATGGATCGCACTGGTGGTCAATGCCGCCATGTTTGCCGTCGAGATTGGCGCGGGCTTCAAATCCGGGTCGGTCTCCCTGCTGGCGGATGCCATCGATTTTTTTGGTGATGCCGCGAACTACGCGGTGACGCTGGCCGTGCTGTCCATGGCCATGGCATGGCGTTCATGGGCAGCAGTGCTCAAGGGCATCAGCATGCTGGGATTCGGCCTTTTTGTCCTCGGAAAAACGGTATGGGGCGCCATGCATGGCGTGGCACCCGAAGCCATCACCATGGGGGCAACAGGCCTGCTGGCACTGGTGGCCAACGTTGCCGTAGCAGCCCTGCTCTATGCCTACCGCGAGGGCGACGCCAACATGCGCAGCGTTTGGCTGTGCTCGCGCAATGACGCCATCGGCAACGTCGCCGTCATGCTGGCGGCACTGGGTGTACTGGGCACCAGGACCGCCTGGCCGGATCTGGCCGTAGCGCTGGTGATGGCATTACTGGCCATCATGGGTGGCTGGTCTGTGTTGCGACATGCACGTGCCGAACTAAGTGGCACGCCAGCCCCAGCAAATGGCCACGGGCACGACCACGCACATTGAAGACTGAAAGAGTCCGTGTGGCGCGCGCCTGGAGTCTTGACTGCCAGCCGTGGAAGCGCACACCCAAAAGCCGGAACTGCGTACGTGGGACTGCGTGGGGAATGCGTCAGAGCGGCGCCAGACACCATCGAGGCTGTCACCGCCAAACTGCTTGCCCCAACTGAACTGCAGTAACCAGCAGTTTCATCTTGACGGCTGGAGGTCAGTCACAACAATGGCCCCATTGGACTTTTCGGCATGGAAGCGCACCTTGTCGCCGGCCTTGATGTTGGCAAGCATCGCCGGTTCTCTTACCTGGAACACCATGGTCATGGCAGGCATGTCGAGGTTCTTGATGGCGCCGTGTTTCAGGGTGACTTTTTTGGTCTCCATGTCCACCTTGCGCACCTCGGCTTCAGTCATCTCGGGTTCGGGTGCGGTCGTTGCGTCCCTCCTGTCCATGGCTGCAGGCGGGTCGACAGGCTTCACCGAAGTTTGGGCATGGCTTGTGCTGGCAACCAGCGTCGCCATCAGCAAAAATTTTTTGAGTTGTTTCATGATGCGGCTTTCAGGAGTTTGGCGAAGATTTCTGCAGATAAGACTGATAAACGCGAGAACTGCCGTTTTTGAGAATCAGCAAGACATCGAACGCGTCGTGGGCGCCGGCCCCATCCATACCCGGTGAGCCCATTGGCATGCCGGGCACGGCCAGCCCAAGGGCCTGCGGCTTTTCGCGCAACAAACGCCGCATTTCCCTGGCGGGGACGTGGCCCTCCAGCACATAGGCGCCCAGCAGCCCGGTGTGGCACGATCCGAACTTTTCAGACAGCCCCAGCCTTTGACGCACGGGAGCGGTGTCCTGGACATCGTGTGTCACGACTTCAAAGCTGTTACCGCGCAAATGGGAAACCCATTCGCCGCAGCAAGCACAGTTCGGCGTTTTCCAGACCGTCACGCGATCTTTGGGCGATGCAGCCAGCACGCCCAGGGGTTCACTGAGTGCAGCAGCCACCATCAGCCCGAAGATCCGCCGCGAGGCTGCCCGCCTTGACGCACGATCAGTGCTTGTGGTCATGGGTGTCCTCCGTCGACGCAGCTTTTTTTGCGGCAACAGTCACGAAGCCTTTCATGCCGGCATCGTAATGACCAGGTTGCAGGCAGGCAAAGTCAACCTTGCCGGCTTTGGTGAACTGCCAGATGATTTCGCCCGTCTTGCCTGGAGCCACGGTGACCATGTTGGCATCAGCGTGCTCCATTTCCGGGTTCTTCTTCATCACCTCGTAATGTTCCTTGAGTTCCTTTTCAGTCCCCAGCACCATTTCGTGCTTGACCTTGCCGGAGTTCCTGACCACGAAGCGAATGGTTTCACCCCGCTTTACCTTCACGTTGGGAACGCTGAAACGCATGGCGTCTGTCATGTCCATGGTGATGGTTCTTGAGACTCTGGATGCAACGCCAGGCTTGCCGATGGCTGAATCGTCATGCCCTCCGGCATGAGTTCCCGATGCCATGGCGGTCATGGCCAGCAGGAGCGACGGGACGGCGATCATGAGATCACGTGTTTTCATTGCAGTACCTTTCCAGGTTGTGGTTAAAAAATCAATCAATGCTTCATGCCGCTCATCCCGCCCATGGCAGGCTTGCGAACCTGAACTTCAACTTCTTTGGCAGGCATGTTTTGCGCTTTCATGGTCTGGCCGCCACCGTTTGCCGACCGGTCAGCAGCGGGTGCGGCACCGGTCCACTCGTAAGCAACAGTGCCTGCCGGGTGCTTGTACCAGCCGGGGTCTTTGTAGTCGCCCGCTTTCTGGTCCTTGCGCACCTTGACCATGCTGAACATGCCGCCCATCTCCACAGAACCGAATGGGCCGGCACCGGTCATCATCCGCTCCGTGTTGTCGGGCAAGGGCATCTCCATTTCTGACATGTCGGCCATCCCGCGCTCTCCCATGACCATGTAGTCAGGTATCAGCCTCGTGATGTCGCGAGCTATCTTTCGATGGTCAACACCGATCATGGTCGGAATGTCGTGGCCCATGGCGTTCATGGTGTGGTGACTCTTGTGGCAATGGAAGGCCCAGTCGCCCTCCTCGTCGGCAAGGAACTCGATTTGCCGCATCTGCCCGACAGCGACATCGGTGGTGACTTCCGGCCAGCGGGCGGATTTGGGTATGGGCCCGCCATCGGTGCCGGTGACGGTGAACTCATGCCCGTGGATATGGATGGGATGGTTCGTCATGGTGAGGTTGCCGATGCGAATCCGCACCTTGTCGTTCTTGCGGACCACCAGTGGATCAATGCCCGGGAAGACGCGGCTGTTCCAGCTCCAGAGGTTGAAGTCGAGCATGGTCATGATCTTGGGTGTGTACAGCCCTGGATCAATGTCGTAGGCATTGAGCAGGAAGACAAAGTCACGATTGACCTCATCAATCAGGGGATGTGCGGCCTTGGGGTGGGTGATCCAGAAACCCATCATGCCCATCGCCATCTGCGTCATCTCGTCGGCATGGGGGTGGTACATGAAGGTACCTGGGCGCCGGGCGACGAACTCGTACACAAAGGTTTTCCCGGCGGGTATTGAAGGCTGGGTCAGGCCTGAAACACCGTCCATGCCATTTGGCAGGCGCTGCCCATGCCAGTGGACGCTGGTGTGTTCCGGCAACTTGTTGGTCACAAAGATGCGGACCCGATCGCCTTCGACCACCTCGATGGTGGGCCCTGGCGACTGGCCGTTGTAACCCCAGAGGTGAGCCTTGAATCCCGGTGACATCTCGCGCACCACGGGTTCAGCGACCAGGTGGAACTCCTTGACGCCGGCGTTCATGCGCCACGGAAGGGTCCAGCCGTTCAGTGTGACCACCGGGTTGTACGGTCGGCCGGAATTAGGCACCAGGGGCGCCATGGTGTCCGGTGTGGTCTGTATCACAGGCTCTGGCAATGCGGCCATGGCAACCTTGCCGACTGCAGCGGCTGCAACCGCGCCAGTGATGACGCCAGCGCCGGTCAGGAAATTTCTTCTGCTTTTCATGGGTAATCCGTTGATTTGGTCAAGTGCGCGATTAATGTGCAGGGCCTGCACCGCCAGCCATCGGAGAGGGCACCGTCATGGACACCGGCTTTCCGGTGATGGAAGCGGCAAGGGCTGCATCCGAGAGCCAGAACTGCTGGTAGGCGTTGATGGCGGCCATGACACTTGAAACCTGGTCACGGCTATCAGCCAGCAACTCAAATACGCTGATCAACATGCCGTTGTAGCGAAGCCCGTTTTCTTCAGCCATGGCGCGGCGCAGCGGGACGATTTCATCGCGGTAGTGTCTGGCCACGTCATAGGCAGTCCTGTAGGCCGAATAACTCTCGCGCAGCTGCGACGAGGCACCCCGCACCGTGCTCTCATACCGGTTGGCGGCGGCAAGGGATTGCGCGTTCATCGTCGCCCGTTGTGCCGATCCCCAGTCGAAGATTGGGAGCCGGACGCCCAGCTCAAAACCCTTCTTTGGGGAACCGGTGCCTGCCGCGTTGTCGAACACCGTGTTACGGCGTATACCGACCTCCACATCAACCACGCTGGTCAGCAGGTTCAGGCCCTGCGCCTTGCCGGCAGCCTCCAGCTGGCTTCGGGCCAACAGGACATCAAGCCGCTGGTCTGCCGCATTGGCCGACACGGCTTCCGCGTCCCGTGGCTGCTGTGGCAAATCCGGCAGGCGTTCGGGAAGCTGCAATTGACCCGCCTGGACATCCGTCAGCCCGAGCAGGCGCACCAGTTCCTCGCGCGAAGAGGTATCGGCATGGCGGGCTGCAGCCAGTTGCACAACGCTGTCGGCATAAAACACCTGCTGGCGCTGGCGCTGAAGTTTTGTGAAGTTACCTACCTGTTGCATGCGCCTTGCCAGCTCTGCACTGGCTTGCGCGCTTGCGTTGACCTGCTCCGCATACTGCAGGATCTGCCTTGCCGCCACCGCCCGAACCCAGCCCTGGCGTACTTGCGTGACATGTCCGACGACGCTGGTACCCAGCTGGAACTTCGCCTGCGTCACCAGGCTGCGGGATATTCCCTGGCGATAAGGCAGGGTCAGCAGATGGATCAAACCCACCGACAGCAGGCGGCCAAGTTCCAGCTCATCGCGATATCGAATACGTTCAAAATTAAAAATGGGATTGCTGATGCGACCGGCTTGTGTCGCCTGCGCCATGTCAGACCAGCCTTGGGCCAGCAGGGCTTGCACTGCAGGGCTGTTGGTCAGGGCGAGCTGGACCGCGTCATCCATGGTCAACGGTTTGGCCAGCAACTCAGCGCTGAGTTTCTGGCGAGCCTGAGCCTGTTGATCCGTGCGGCTGAGCTCAAGCCTGCCCCGGGTAAAGGCAGCTGTCGTGTCGTTGGTGTCCCTGACGGCCTGGTCGATATCCACAGAGGCACATGCAGTCAGCACAAGGACGGCGGCGACGACTGCAACTGGCCTGAACATGATTTTCATGGAAGCAGCTTTCATGGCTTCCCAGCTCCGGCTTTCGTGTCGGGCATCTGGCTCGTGTCGAGAGCTGGCACCGTGTCATCCGGTTGCTGCGCTTCGCTGGCGTAGGCACGCCAGCCACCGATGCGTCCAGTGGTGTCGTTGACCGCCTTCCAGTCAAGGATCTTGTCGTCGGTGTAAGGCTTGTAACCCTCAAAGGCGGAACGGTAGGTCAGGAATGAGGCCTGGCCTGCCGGGGGTGACGGGGGTACCGGATATACCGGCGCGGATGTCTGCGCAGCAACTATCTCCGACAGGAAAGATATCGGAAACAGCCATACGGCAGTCGATTTTTTGAACATGGGATCCTCGCGTTTTCATGGGACAGCGACAACAACAGCGCCCGTGGGGCGATGTTTGATGACGGACGATGAAAAAAGCGCCTGTCACTGCAGCGTAAAAGCTGCAGCGGCATGGCGCATCAGGCGCGAGGCGGTTTGTCGGGGAGGCTGGAGGGGACGGCGTGTATCAGGACGAACGGCTCGGCCAGATCAGCTTTGGAAGACGGCTGCACTTCAACAGTCGGAGGGAAATCAGAAATCGCCATGACGCTACAGCATGCAGCGCATACGCCACATTTGTGGGTGGCATCAGGCAACTGATTTTGGTCGCCCGGAAACTGGATGGTCACCTGCGCGGAAGCGTCATGGTCGCCGTGCTCATGCTGCATGCCGATGGCATCGGCCATCTGATGAGGACTGGCGTTCATTGCCATCTGCTCAGCCCGGATGTCATGACCGGGCCCCATGCCGCAATAGAGCATGGATGCCGCAGCAAAGCCTTGCAGGGGCAGCGCCAGCATCATCAGACAAAGCAACAGGTAGCGGAAACGCAACATATGTCCGTGATTTTATAGCTATCTTTTGGTTCTGCAAACCAGACATCGGCAAGCGCGTGTAACAACGATTCTGCAAGCATTCGCATGCTAAGGTGCGCGCATGACAAAAACCATCCGCTACACCCTCTTGTCAATTCGCGATCTGGCCGTGTCTGCAGGGCCCTTTGTTTTTCTGGCAGTCGCGCTGCTGGTGCTGGCCTACTGGTGGCTGGACCCCAACCCACCCAAGCGCGTGACGCTGGCTACCGGCCCTGCCCAGAGCGCTTACGAAGAATTTGGCAAACGTTATGCCAAGGCACTGGCGGTGGAAGGCATCGAGGTCGTACAGCTTGCATCGGAAGGCTCGGCAGCCAACCTGCAATTGTTGCGTGAGGGCAAGGTGGACCTCGGTTTTGTGCAGGGCGGCACCAGCGACTACACCGATGACGACCAGGAAAAGCTGTCTTCTCTGGGCAGCCTGTTTGTCGAACCGGTGTGGCTGTTTTATCGCGAGGAATCCGCACGCCGGGTGACGGCTACGGCCACATTGTCGGCCCTGGTGCAGTTGCAGGGGCTGCGCATCAACATGGGCTCGCCGGGCAGCGGGGTACCCACCCTGATGAACAAACTGCTGGAGAGCAACCGCATCGATCCGTCTACGCTCAAGGTGTCCACACTGACACAAACGCCAGCCACCGTGGCGTTTCTGGGCGGCGAGCTCGATGCGATTGTGTTTGCCTCGGCGCCTGAATCCCTGATGGTGCAAATGCTGCTGCAAACGCCAGGCGTCAAGCTGATGAACTTTGCGCAGAGTGAGGCCTACTCCCGCCGGTTTGCATTCCTGAGCCCAGTGCGCCTTCCGCGCGGCGTGGTGGACCTCGCGGGCAATATCCCCCCTGAAGATGTACGCCTGGTGGCGCCGACTACGGCCCTCATCACGCAGCAGAAAACACATCCTGCCCTGCTGCAGCTTTTTGCCCAGGCCGGCAACCAGATCCACGGCGGCGCGGGCTGGTTCAAGCGGGCACGCGAGTACCCCAACATTGAGAACAACGAATTGCCGATTGCAAAAGAAGCCGAACGCGCCATCAAGACGGACACTCCGCTGATGCAGCGTTACCTGCCCTTCTGGGTCGCCAACCTGATAGAGCGCATGTGGCTGGTCATGGGCATCATCATTGCGATCATGCTGCCGCTGTCGCGCATCGTGCCGCCGCTGTATGCCTTCCGGGTACGGTCCCGCATCTTCCGGTGGTACGGCCAGCTGCGCAATATTGAAGTGCGTATCCCCAACGAGGACAACGGGGAGTTGCTCAAGGAACTGGACCAGCTGGAAAGCCGGGCCGAAAAAATCAGTGTGCCGCTGTCATACACCGATGAGCTGTACGCCCTGCGCAGCAACATTCAACTGGTGCGCAAGAAACTGCTTCGAACCTGAGGACCGGGCGGCGGCAGGCGAGTCTTAAAGGTTGCTGTTGCGGACCACACTGTTGCGCATCGCAGTGCGTGCCACCGTGTCGAGGGCACCATCCAGCACGCCCTGCTGGCTGACGACCTTGACCAGCTCCTGGAGCAACAGGTATTGCAGCAATGGGCCTGTCATCGAATGCGTGCGGCCGCCCTCACTGGTGAACATGTAGAGCGTGTGATACGGACTGATCCAGGTGAGTTGCGCACGCACCCACTGGGTGTCCTGCAGGAGCTCAACCCAGTCACCGAGGCGGAGCTCCACGCTGCCGGGATTGAAAGGAGGACGTACCTCACCGGGCTCGCTGTGTGCATCAGGCTGTTGCGGCTCAGTGGCTTCAAAACCGGCCGGTTTGGTATTGGCACCCAGGTCATCCATAAAACCGGAGTTTTGCGCCTCCGTGGGCGCCAGCCAGGGCCGCATGCTCCGGGACGCGTCGCCCGCATCAAACGCATCTTCAAGGTCCCGGCGTTTTCTGGCTTTCTCGGCTTGCGCATCCACCACAGCGGGTTCAGCCTTGAGTGCGGACTGGTGCAGCGCCATCAACTCATCAAAAAACCCTTTGGACTGCGCCAGCGGGTAGTCGATGGAGAGCAGTCCCGCGCGTATTTTTTCAAGCATGCCGGGAATCATCTTGACCAGGCGTTTGCGGTGCTTCGATGCCTGTTCCGGGTCCATGCTCCAGAGCATTTCACCCAGCGTGAGGCTGAACTCCGCCTTGCGCGCGCCTTCGCCGCCATGTTCGCCGAGCAGACGCTCCTTCGCCATGACCTGCGCCCAGGGTCCCGTGATAAATGCCGTGACAACGCGGTTGCCCCCAACAAAATCCGGCCTGGCACGTATTTCAGCAGCCACCTTTTCGGCCATCAGGTTGCGCTGCTCGGCCTGCAGCAGCGCCTGCACCGCACGGCCCTGTGACTCGTTGTCCACCGTGTTGCGAAGTGACTGGCTCTGCTCGAAATTTTTCAGCAGTGTTGCGAAATGTTGCGCATCGGAGGCGTGCTCTTCCGTGAGCAGCGCGGCAACGTCCTGCAAGTCATCCATGAAGCCGGAAAAGCCCGGTGCGTTCTCGCTGGAGTACGCAAGGCTTCTGGCAGTAATCGACTCCAGCAGGCGCCGGGCCGGATGGTTTTTATCACTGAAAAAACGCGGGTCATTGACGCCCAGCCGCAAAAAGGCGGGCTCGGCATCGGCGATCACCTGCCGGACGGGTGCGAGCAGCCGCATGTCATGCGCCATCTGCTCAATCATCAGGCCGACCACTTCAATCGCCAGCGACTGGCCCAGGCTCTTGGCTTCGTTCTTGAGTTGCGCCCGCATCTGCGCCAGCGGTTGCGGCGGCGGAAGCCGGGCCTTTCTGGCGCGGGTGGAGGCAATGCCTTTTTCCTTCAGCTCAGCCAGAACCTCCAGGGCCGCCGGCACAGTGTGCGAGAAGTTCTGTTCGGCGGCAGAATTAAATCCTGAGGGCAACAAACCCTCCTTGAAGGATTCGTCGTAATCGCCCACCAGCAAACGGTGCAGGTGATCAAGCGTCAGCAGGGCACCACCGCCAGTTGGGTCACCCGTGCCGACACCCGGGACTGATTCGGGAGGCCGGCCCATGACGGCAGCCTGACCGGCCGGTTCAGGTGCCCCAAGCATGTCGGCTGCCTGCAAGTTGCCGGCCATCCTGTTCTTTTTGTCCTCGGGCGAAATCACGCCATAGGCCGCCGGGGCAATGCCCAGCTCGATCAGCGTGTCATTGAGTTCAAGGTAAAGCGCCTGAAGCTCCCTGCCCAAAATGACGGCGCCGTGGGTCAGCCAGCGCGTGCGGGCTTCGTTGTCGGCCGGCAGGTCCTGCAGCAACTTGAGCAGTGCCTGAGAAAAAATTTCGGGCCGCAACGGGTTCCTGTCGGCTTTGACGACCTTGAGGCCCTGCGCCGTGCTCAGGCGCGCCGACAGGACGGTCAGGGCCGCTTCGCAGGACATGGACACGACCTGCAGCAGCCGCGCGCTGTCAACGGTTTCCTGAACCTGGTTGTCGCCCATCAGCTCAAGGTCATCAAAACTCAGGGATGAAAGCGAGCGCGTGGTCTTGTTCACTTTTTTGCTGCCGACCGAACGCGTATCCTCGGCAATGGCGTTTGTCACGGCCAGGGCATAACCCTGCTCGACCGCATCCTGATTCTTCTTGAGTGACGAGATTGCATCCTGCAATGCCCGCTTTTCAAAGTTCTCGGAAATCGCCATCGAGCGCTCGTACATCGCATCCACCAGTTGGGTGATCCAGCGATTGATCAGTAATGGGCACGCCCTCAATGCGTCGTTAAGGCAGGCTTGATAGGCGGCAGTCAGTGCTTGTGAGGAAGTGCTCATGTTGTCAGTAGTGTGACCCAGGCAGGGCCTGGCTGTAAAGAAGCCATGCAACACGGCAAGGGAATACTAAAGACCGAGCGCCGCCCATCCCTTGTGGCCCAGTTTTTCAAGCGTGGCGATATTTTCTTCAAAAATGGCATCGGCCTGCGGGAAGGCCTCAACGGCCCTGTCGACGCGCTCCTCACGCAGCAGGTGCAGGATGGCAAAGGGTGCCCGGTTGGTGTAATTGCTGATGTCATCAGGTTCAGTCCCGTCAAACTGGAACTGCGGATGAAAGCTCGCAAGCTGGATCACCCCTTCCAGTCCGTGCTCATCGACCACACCATCAGCGATTTCAAGAAAATCGTTGAAGTCGAGGAAGTCTTCAAACAGCGTGGGGTGAATGAGCAGCGTGGTGTCCACTTCTTCCGCAGGCGTCGCCACCAGAAGCTCCAGCTCGCGGTCCAGCTCTTCAAGCAGATCGTCCGCATGGCGCGCCTTGCTCACCACCAGACGAACCTGGTTCTTCACATAGACAGCCTTGGCAAACGGGCAAAGGTTCAAGCCGATCACGGCCTTTTCAACCCACACCCGCGTTTTTTCCAGTACCTGCTCTTCAGTCAGCATGAGATCGCCAAAGCTCGTGCGTTAATGCAATGCCTTGAAGCGCACGCGTTTTGGTTTCGCGCCCTCTTCGCCCAGGCGTTTCTTCTTGTCGGCTTCGTATTCCTGATAGTTGCCATTGAAGAAGGTCCACTGGCTGTCGCCTTCTGCCGCAAGAATATGCGTGGCAATGCGGTCCAGAAACCAGCGGTCATGGCTGATGACCATGACGGAGCCGGCGAACTCCAGCAGCGCGTCTTCAAGGGCGCGCAGGGTTTCAACGTCCAGGTCGTTGGACGGTTCATCAAGCAGCAGGACGTTGCCGCCGGCAATCAGGGTCTTGGCCAGGTGAAGGCGCCCGCGCTCACCGCCCGACAACATGCCGACGCGTTTTTGCTGATCGGCACCGTTGAAGTTGAAGCGGCCTGCGTAGGCACGGCTGGCCATGGTGAACTTGCCGATGTTGAGCATGTCGAGGCCGCCGGAGATGTCTTCCCAGACGGTCTTCTCATTCGCAAGGTCGTCACGGTTCTGGTCCACAAATGCCATGTGCGCTGTCTTGCCGATAACGACTTCACCACTGTCTGGCTGTTCCTTGCCGGCAATCAGTTTGAACAGCGTCGATTTACCAGCGCCGTTGGGGCCGATGATGCCGACGATGGCGCCCGCTGGAATCTGGAAGCTCAGGTTGTCGATCAGCAGGCGATCGCCGAAGGACTTGCTGACGTTCTTGAACTCAATGACCTCGTTACCCAGGCGTTCTGCCACGGGAATGAAAATTTCATTGGTTTCGGCGCGCTTCTGATATTCGAAATCAGACAACTCTTCAAAACGTGCCAGACGTGATTTGCTCTTGGCCTGGCGGGCCTTGGGGTTCTGGCGCGACCATTCGAGTTCTTTCTTCAGGGCCTTGGCGCGTGCTTCTTCGCCCTTTTGCTCCTGTGCCAGACGCTCGCCCTTTTGATCGAGCCAGCTGCTGTAGTTGCCCTTCCACGGTATGCCGTGGCCGCGGTCAAGTTCAAGAATCCACTCGGCTGCGTTGTCGAGGAAATAACGGTCATGGGTGATCGCGACGACGGTTCCGCTGAAGCGTTGCAGGAACTGCTCAAGCCAGTCCACCGACTCTGCGTCAAGGTGATTGGTGGGTTCGTCCAGCAACAACATGTCGGGTTTGGACAGCAGCAGGCTGCACAGCGCAACACGGCGCTTTTCACCACCCGAGAGCAGGCCGATTTTGGCGTCCCACGGCGGCAGGCGCAAAGCGTCGGCGGCGATTTCGAGCTGGTGCTCGGAATCGGTTCCGGCGGTGGCGATGATGGCTTCGAGGCGCGCCTGCTCAGCAGCGAGGGCGTCAAAGTCGGCATCCGGTTCACCATACGCGGTGTAGACCGCTTCCAGCTGGGCTTTGGCCGCAAAGACTGCGCCCATGCCGGCTTCAACGCTTTCGCGCACGGTGTGTTCCGGGTCAAGCTTGGGCTCCTGTGGCAGGTAGCCGATGTTCAGGCCCGGCATCGGCGTGGCTTCGCCCTCGATTTCAGTGTCCAGCCCCGCCATGATCTTGAGCAATGTGGATTTGCCTGAGCCGTTGGTGCCCAGCACGCCGATCTTGGCGCCCGGGAAAAAGCTGAGCGACACCTCTTTGAGAATGTGACGTTTGGGCGGCACGATTTTGCCGACCTTGTTCATGGTAAATACGTACTGGGCCATCAGGAATGATCTTTAAAAAATTGGAAATGCATGAAGGCGTGGGCTGAAAGAAACCGGCCGGGTTTTCACAGCTATTTTCGCCATTAACCCTCTATTATCGTTCCGTGAGACAATAGCGCTGTCGCTGGCTCCAGTTACCCGTGACATTTGGGCAGATTCCGGTTTACCTTTCAGGTCGCTACCGGGTCTCACAGCCCTATTTTTGACCCCATCTGCCTATCACTGGCGGGTTGCCTCAAACCAGGCACCCAACAGGCCGATCCTCAGCGTCCATTGACGCCATACCATGACATTTGAAGAATTGAAGCTGGCCCCGGCCATCCTGAAGGCCGTGCTTGAGCAGGGCTACGACACACCGACGCCCATCCAGGCACAGGCGATCCCGTCCGTGCTGGAAGGCAAGGACCTGCTGGGCGGCGCCCAGACCGGTACCGGCAAGACCGCAGCTTTCACGCTGCCGCTGCTGCAGCGCCTGTCGACCGAGCCCCGCCTGACCAACCGCCGTGGCGTCAACGCCGTGCGCGCACTCATCATGACGCCGACCCGCGAACTCGCTGCGCAGGTTGAAGAAAGCGTTCGCGTTTATGGCAAATACCTGGACCTCACCTCCATGGTGATGTTCGGCGGTGTGGGCATGGGTGCCCAGATCGACAAGCTGCGCCGCGGTGTTGACATTCTGGTCGCCACGCCCGGCCGCCTGCTGGACCACGCGAGCCAGGGCACGCTGGACCTGAGCCAGGTGCAAATCCTGGTGCTGGACGAAGCCGACCGCATGCTGGACATGGGTTTTATCCATGACATCAAAAAAGTGCTGGCGCTGGTGCCCAAACAAAAGCAGTCGCTGCTGTTCAGCGCGACCTTCAGCGATGAAATCCGCGAGCTGGCCAACGGCCTGCTCAAAAACCCGGAATCCATCCAGGTCACGCCGCGCAACACCACGGTGCAGCGCATCACGCAGACCATTCACCCGGTCGGCCGCGGCAAGAAAAAAGCCCTGCTCACGCACATCATCAACGAGCACAACTGGAGCCAGGTGCTGGTCTTCACGCGTACCAAGTTCGGCGCCAACAATGTGGCCGAGCACCTGACCAAAAACGGCATCGAGGCGATGGCGCTGCACGGCAACAAGAGCCAGACAGCACGCACCCAGGCGCTGCAGGGCTTCAAGGACGGCACCATCCGCGCCCTGGTAGCGACCGACATCGCTGCGCGCGGCATTGATATCGACGAGTTGCCGCATGTCGTGAACTACGAAATCCCCAACGTCAGCGAAGACTATGTGCACCGCATCGGCCGCACCGGCCGTGCCGGCAACAGCGGCGAAGCCGTCAGCCTGGTCTGCCTGGATGAAGAAGGTTTCATGCAGGACATCGAACGCTTCACCAAGCAGAACATCGAAAAAGTCATAGTCCCCGGTTTTGAAGCCGAGCCCGGCGAACGCGCCGAGCCGCTGGCCATGGGCCGCCAGACCATCTGGGGCGGCCTGGGCAAACCGCCAAGCCGCGAAGTGATGCAGGCCGCCGCCAAGGCAGCCCGCAGCGAAATGATGCAGCGCATCCGTGACACCAAGGGCTCCCAGCCTGCGCGTGGCGCGGGCGGTGGCAATGGTGGTGGCCGCGGTCGCGGCCCTGCTGGCGGCGGCAATGGTGCGGGTAATGGCGCAGGCAATGGCGCATCCAGCGGCGCACGTTCTGGTGCAGGTAACGGCGGTGGCGGCAATGGTTTCGGCCGTGGCCCGCGTACGCCCAACCCGGGTCAGCCACGCCAGAACTCCGGCTACGGTCAACAGCAGCCTGCGCAGGCCCGCCCACCGCGCCAGCGCGGGGACGAGCAGCCACGCGCACCGCGCAATGACGCTTTCGCCGAGCCACGCAACGACTTTGACGACCGCCAGCCGACCAGCCACGTATCGTCAGGCTTTCCTTCATCCGGCCAGCCCACGGGCGGCAATCGCGGCGGGTTCCGGGGCGGTCGCTCCGGTGGCGGTGGTGGCGGCGGCGGTGGAAACCGCGGCGGCAATGGTGGACCGCGCCGTTCAGGCGGCTTCGGCCGATAAAAAGCAGACGTGGCTGAATCAATCGTGCGTACCCAGGGCGACCTGGGTGCTTATGGTGCCTAAGGCTTCTTGCTGAGGTATTGCAGGCGCTCATCAGCCTCGCGAACGCCGCCCTTGAGCGCGGCTTCATAAGCGTCCCTTGCCTTGTCCCTGTCGGGGTTGGTGCCCTTGCCAGTTTCATACGACTGGCCGAGCTGGTAACTTGCCCAGGGCAGTCTGGGTGCGACCTGTATCAACAGATCAAAACCTTTGGCGGGGTCGGCAAAGCCACCCATGCCATCACGCACCATGGTGGCGTACAGTGCCTGCCCCAATGGCTCGCCTGCAACTGCGGCGCGCTCGGCGAGTTCACGCGCGATAAAAAGATTTTGCGCAAAGCCGTTGCCGAAGCGGTACATGAGCGCGAGCAAGGATGTGGCGCGCGGCTCGTCGCGTTTGTCGGCCAGCACCAGCAGTTTGCGTGCCTCTGGCATGTCGCTCTTGCCATCTTTGGCGCCCTTGCCGTTGTAGTTCATCAGGCCCAATGCATAAATCGCGGGCCCAAAGCCTGTGGCGGCGGCCTTGCCGAACAGTTCACGCGCCTGCGCCGCATCCGCAACCAGCCCACCCAGCCCGCTCTCATGCAGTGCACCCAGCATGGTGGTGACCCGTTCATCTCCGCCGCCGGCTTCATTGGCAGCTTCACGCAGAAGCGGCACGGCTTCGTCATACCTTTTAGCCACATAAGCGGCCCGTGCTCTGGCATAGCTGCTTTGCACGGCCAGTTCATTCGCGGCCGGATCAAAATTTTTATGCCGTGCATCAGGATAAGGGTCCGCGTAAACAGGCAGGCCGCGTGACGACAGCCTGTGTGCGGTGTACACGGGCGCAAGTGACGTTGCCAGTTGTGCCATGGCGGCGGCGCGCTCCGTGTGCGCGGGGTGGGAGTCTATCCACAAACTTTTGCTGCCGACCCGTGCGGCCATCAGCTCCCACAGCTTCGCGGCTTGTGCCGGGTCAAAGCCTGCGCCAGCCATGGCCTTGATGCCGATCGCATCGGCTTCACGCTCCTGGTCACGCGAAAAACTGGCGCTGGCCATCTCGGCACCCACGCCGCCCAGTGCGCGGCCCATACCCACATTGCCACGGCCCTGTATCAGCCCTCCCACGTCCAGCGCGGTGCCGACGACGGCCCCCCAGAGCCCGATGGAATTGCTGGCCTCGGCACGCTTGGCCAGGTGCTGCGCCTTCAGATGCGCGAGCTCATGGCCGATGACGGTGGCCATCAGGTCGTCGCTGTCGCCTGCCAGCCTGAGCATGGCGATGTTGATCACCATGGCCTGCTGGCCATCGGACGAGACCACGATGGACGCATTGGGGCTGTCGCCCTTGCCGATAAAAAGATTGGGCGGCGGCAATTCGTAAAGCGGCGCCAGCCTGTCGAGCACCATCACCGCACGCCGCACCTGCGCCAGCGGAAAGCGCTCAATCTCGGCGCCGCTTGAGTCCCTGCCGACGATGGTGGCGGCTTGCACCTCGGCCACCATCTTGCGCGCCGGCCAGTACTGGGCGTGCGCGGAGCTGCAGGCCACCAGCGCCCAGGCTGCAACCACCCATCCGGCTTTCGGAGAAAAGAGCGGCTGCATGACGCTGTAAGCCTGGCCTGACATCGCTGACCGTTTGCGCCTCAGCCGCGCAGGAACAGCGTGACCAACGGGTCTGGCCCCACCTGCCGGCTCCAGTGCCCGTGCACCGCCGCGTCGAAGCTCGCGCCTTCGGGCAGGTGGTCTGCCGAATAGAAATGCTCACCAGCCTTGAAGATGCGTGACGTGCCGCCCTGCAAGCCAATCTCCATCTCGCCAGCCAGTATGAACACCCACTGCGGCGCGCCCGTACAGTGAAACGTGCTGCGAAAACCCACCGGGCTGTGGCGCAACTGATACCCACCTGAGGGCATGAGGGCAGACAGCATGGACTGCGGGTTGCCTTCGCCGAGCGCAAGTTCTTCCTCACGAAATTTGGCCCGGCCGTCCGTATCGGTAAACAGAATGACTTTGGTGAAGGTGGCGGGTGCGCTCATGTGGACTCCGGTAATGCATTGAGGTGTTGTTGACCGCGAGTTTATAGTTCCGCATGCCTTCTTCGAACGTGCTGCCGGCCGGCCTTTTTGCCGACGACAAAAAAACCGTGCGTTGTGCCTGGTGCCAGGCCAGCGATGTTTACCGCCACTACCACGACAGCGAGTGGGGCTTTCCGGTTGACGACGAACGCAGGCTGTTTGAAAAGATCTGCCTCGAAGGTTTTCAGGCAGGCCTGAGCTGGCTCACCAT
Source organism: Pseudomonadota bacterium (assembly GCA_040388335.1). Classification (GTDB taxonomy): domain Bacteria; phylum Pseudomonadota; class Gammaproteobacteria; order Burkholderiales; family Burkholderiaceae_C; genus Polaromonas. Next base: position 19,724 of record JAZKCB010000254.1, read on the forward strand.
CCTCAACAAACGCGAAAACTTTCGCAGGGCGTTTGCCAATTTTGAAGCTGAACAGGTCGCGGAGTTTGGCGATGCCGACATCAAGCGCCTGCTCGCCGATGCCGGCATCGTCCGCCATGCCGGCAAGATTGCATCGACCATCAACAACGCGCAGCGTGTGATCGAGTTGCGAAAGGAGTTCGGTTCGCTGGGCGCTTTTGTCTGGCGGCTGGAACCCATCGCAGCAAACCGGCCGGACAGCATCACGCATGAAGCCGTCAAGGCCATGCCCTTATCCGTCGCATCCACGGCGCTCTCCAAAGACCTGAAGAAACGCGGCTGGACCTTTGTCGGCCCGACCACGATGTACGCCTTCATGCAGGCCATGGGACTGGTCAACGACCACATTGAAGGCTGCGCCAGCCGCAAGAAAGCCCTGGCGGCGCGCAAGGCGTTCACACCGCCGCCGCTGCCCTGAATCCGCAGGATGTAAAGTCGACTTTACATTTTGACCGCCTGGCGACGCCAGCTTTGGCTTTTTGACCTGTTTTTAGGCCAAAAATGCTCGTTTTCGACTGCCAAATCGGCCTCCAGACCAATAGATATGGGCGTTAGCAGCTATGAAAAGAGTAGCAAATTCACACCACAAGCCACACGCCTGTGGCTGCCTCAGACCTTGCGATGGACCACCACGTTCACCGTGAAGAGCTGAAGCACATCGCCCTTCTGGTTGCGCGTCTCGCAGCGCATCACGGCCATGCCGCGGT
>JAZKCB010000255.1:0-23062 GCA_040388335.1 Pseudomonadota bacterium
CCCAGCGTTCTATGGTCTGGCGTATGCGGAGTTCGTCGTTCAGGGTATCGGTCATGTTGGCTTTCTGGCAGGGTTTGAGTAGTTCACACAAAGAAACAAGTTCCTGTATATGAACTTTAATCAACCATCATGCAGATGCAAGCAAGGGTTTGCACTGATTTTTCGCGCTTTGACTGGAAAATTCATTTGTGAAATATGGAAAGATGCCACTGGCAGCCATGACCGCACTACGGTTACCATGCGTCTTGTCTGTTCACATACATAAACAATCAACCAACAGCAGCCACCATGAACGAACCCGCAGGCGCCGTCAAATCCGCAGACAGGGTGCTCGATGTCCTCGAACTGCTGGCACAACGCGGCCAGGACATGTCGCATACCGACCTGTCGGATGCACTGGGCATTCCAAAAAGCAGTCTGACACAACTCCTGCGCACGCTGACCGTGCGCGGTTACCTCGACTATTCGGCAGTCTCACGCGGCTACCGGCTGGGTGAAGCCGTTTCGCGCCTGGCAGGCCGTGCCCTGCAGGGCCGCAGCATTCTCGGGATTGTGGAGCCGGTGCTGGCAGGGATCACCGATGCCTGCCGCGAGTCCAGCGCCTTCAACCAGCTTTCAGGCATGCAGTCGGAAGTGGTGGCCTCGGTCAGCAGCTCGCAGCGCCTCGTCTCGCACATGCGCAAGGGCGACCTCGCGCCGCTGTACGCCACCTCGGGCGGCAAGGCCTTGCTGGCCTTCATGCCGGAGAGCGAACGCGAAGCCTATTTGCGCAGCGTGAAGTTCGAAGCCGTGACGCCCAACACGATCCGCAACGAGAAAGAATTGCGCCGGCAGATCAAGGCCGTACGCGAAACCGGCGTGGCCTATGTGATGGAGGAATTCACGCCCGGCATTTGCGGCGTGGCCATGCCGGTGCTCTCAAGCGCAGGGATGGCGCTGGGTTCGATCAATGTCGCCGTGCCCGCCGTGCGTTTTGACGACGTGGCACGGGAGCGGATTTTGAAAGCGTTGAACAAGGCGCTGGTCGGCATACAGCGCAGCCTGGCCGCGCAGGCCGGTTAAGCGCCGCTAGCCTTGCGCGGCAGGTGTCAGATCATGCCTTCCCAATGAAAATGAAAGCGCGTAGATGTCGTGTGTCACGGCCGCACCGGCGCCCGCAGCCTTGAGACGCTGCGGCGAAAGCTCGTTCGCCATGGCGTGTTGCAGGGCCGCAGTCTCATAAGACGACAGCAAGACAATCCAGTCGGCGACAGCATCCCCGCCGCGGATTTTTTGCTCTTGCGTCATGGCCGCCTCAGGCGTTCTGGTTTGCAGCAGGTGCGCCCCGACGATGCCTCTGCTTTCGGCCTGGCGTGCCAGCAGCTTTTCCAGCCAGACCAGCAAAGACCCCGCCTGGCCATCCGCAGGTGACAGCCGGATCGTCAGCATCGTTTTGCCCAGTCCGCCCCCGAAACTGCTAAGCAGCTTGCACTGACTGCGCACCATGTGAAGGTGGTGCGGCATCATCTTTTTCGACCAGGGCGTGGGGTTGTTCAGGCTCTGCAGGTAGCCGGGCGAGGTCAACGTTTCATAGGACTCAAGCTCATACATCACAAAAAAGCCAGTGCCGCCGTCAATGTGGGTCCAGCGTGAGCCGCGCAGAAAGCCTTCAATGCCCATGCGCTCGGGAAAGTGTTCGCGGGAGTGCCAATCCTGGAACTCCTCGCGTTGCGCGGGCAGGATGTCCCACCACATGGCGACTGCTGCGTTGCCTAAAAGTGCCATTTTCAGCCTCGATTAACGTCAGTAGAACCAGCTCGCCGGGACGGTGACCAGTTTCGGGAACACCACCATCAGGAACATCACCGCAAACTCGGCAATCATGAACGGGATAACACCCCTGGTGACGTCGTCCATGCTGATCTTGCCCACACCCGCCACAACGTTGAGCACCGTGCCCACAGGCGGCGTTACCAGCCCGATGGAGTTGTTGATGATGAACAGCACACCGAAGTAGACCGGGTCTATGCCTGCCGCCTTGACCACGGGCATCAGCACCGGCGTGAGGATCAGGATGGTGGGTGTCATGTCCATCGCCGTGCCAACGACCATGACCAGCACCATGATGGCAGCCATCAGCAAAATCGGACTGCCCATGAAAGGCTTGAGCAGGTCGACCACCATTCCCGGCAGGTTGGCCACCGTGATCAGCCAGGCGCTGACCATGGCTGCGGCGATCAGGAACATCACGATGGCGCTGGTCTTGGCTGAAGCCACGAACACAGCGTAGAGCTGCGAAAGCTTGAGTTCGCGATAGATGACAGTGGAAACAAAAAGCGCGTAGACGGCGGCCACCACAGCGGCTTCGGTGGGCGTGAACACCCCCATGCGCAGGCCGACCAGAATGATGACCGGCAGGACCAGCGCCCAGGTGGCGTCGCGAAACGCCGTCATGATCTCGGTGGCAGACTTGCGTGGCGGCGGCACGATGTCCTCACGCCGCACCAGCCAGGCCCAGGTGATCCACAGCGCGCCGCCAATCAGCAGGCCCGGCACCACGGCCGCGAAGAAGAGCTTGGAGATCGACACGTTGGCCGCCACGCCGAAGATCACCAGCCCGATGCTGGGCGGGATCACCGGACCGATCACGCCCACGGATGCGATCAGGCCGCCAGCGCGTGCCTTGTCGTGCCCGGCCTTGACCATCATCGGGAGCAGCAGCGCGGTGAGTGCCGCGGCGTCGGCAACGGCCGAGCCCGACAACGCCGACAGCAGGCAACCGGCCATGATGGTCACGTAGCCAAGCCCGCCCTTGACATGGCCGACCAGCGCCAGCGCCAGGTTGACGATGCGCCGCGACAGGCCACCGACGTTCATGATCTCGCCCGCCAGCATGAAGAAAGGCACGGCCAGCAACGGGAAGCTGTCGGCACCGCCGACCAGGTTCTGCGCGAGGATCTGCGCATCGAACAGCTGCAGGTGCCACATCAACGCGACACCGCTGGCCAGCAGCGCAAAAGCGATGGGAATGCCGAGGGCCATGGCGCCCAGCAGAGAGCCGATAAAAATGAAAATGGTCATGGCCGCGCTCCTGCTGTGTGGTCTGGCTGGCGCGCATCATCCAGCACCTGCTTGAGCTGCACGGCCTCTTCAGACTCCTGCACCATCACCAGTTGCTCGTCCGACAGCTGGCCGGTCACGACCTTCCACAAATCCAGCAGCAGCAAGCCGCAGGCCAGCACGCCGAACACCAGACCCGACAGGTAGACGATGGACATGGTCCAGCCGGTCGTCGGCGCTGTCACGTCCCAGTTGATCTTGACCTGCTCCCAGCTGCCCATGGCCAGCAGCACGACGATAAAGATCATCAGCGCGTGGCCGACGATCAGGCAGATCTTCTTGCCGATGACCGGCAGCTTGCCAACGACCATGTCGATCCCAAGGTGACCGTGTTCACGCAGCGCCACCAGGGCACCGAGGAAGGTACCCCAGATGAAGAGCCAGCGCGACACTTCTTCGGACACCGTGATGCCCGAGTTGAAGCCGTAGCGCAGCACGACATTGCCGAACACCAGCACGACCATGATGGCCAGGCCGAGGGCGATGAGGAACTCGATGCCCTTGCAGGCCTTGTCGACAAACTTGTCCATGTCAGGTCTGCGCGGCAAGGGCCTGCGCTTCGCGCGCGATGTCGGTCACCACCCGAAGGCCCTGCAGGTACGAGCGCGGGCCAAAACCCTGGATCGTGCCCTTCACGGCCGGCGAGATGATCGAGTGATGGCGCCAGGGCTCACGTGTTGCGAGGTTGGACATGTGCACTTCTACCACCGGGAAGGGCATGGCCTTGATCGCATCGTGCAGCGGCACGCCATGCTGCGTGAGCCCGGCGGGGTTGACCAGCGCGCCCTGCGCCGAGTCGATGTGCTCGTGCAGGAAATCAATCAGCGCCCCTTCGTGGTTCGACTGGAGGGTCGCCAGCGTGACGCCGAGTTCCCCAGCCAGTTTTGCCAGCATGTCGTTGATCTGGGCGAGTGTCGTGGTGCCGTAGATATGTGGCTCGCGCCGACCGAACAGGTTCAGGTTCGGCCCGTGAAGGACAAGTATTTTCATGGGATTAGAACTTCGACACCCGCTCCAGCTCTGACTTGAACAGGGTCACGACCGCCGGGTCGTAGGCGGCCGAGAACTTGTCGTAGACGGGACGCACTTCGGCGCGCATCTTGGCCAGCTCGGCAGGTGGCACGTCGTTGTAGAGCATGCCCTTGGCCGTCAGCTCGCCAAGTGCCTTGGCCGAGACTTCACGGCTCACCACACGCTGCCAGTTCTGTGCTTCGATGGCGGCGTCAGCCAGAATCTTCTGCTCGGCGGCAGACAGGCGGTCCCAGAAGCGCTTGCTGATCTGGATCGGATTGGTCGCATAGACGTGATTGGTGCCGCTCACGTACTTCTGCACTTCATAGAACTTGCTCGACGCGATGACCGCGAAGGGGTTTTCCTCGCCATCCACAGCCTTGCTTTCAAGCGCGCCGTACAGCTCGGCAAAAGGCATGGGCACCGGGTTGGCCTTGAAGGTCTTGAAGGTTTCCAGGAACACCGGGTTCGGGATCACGCGCAGCTTCAGGCCTTCCAGATCCGCGCCCTTCATGATGGGGCGCTTGCTGTTGGTGACGTTGCGAAAACCCAGGTCAAAAAAGCCCAGGACGATCACGCCCTTTTCCGGCAGCTTCGCGGCGAGCATCTTGCCCAGCGGGCCGTCCACCAGCGCGTCAGCCTGTTTGGCGTTGGCAAAAAGAAAGGGAAAGTCGAGCAGGCCAAATTCCTTGACGATGCCGTTCAGTGACGTGGTCGACGCGACCAGCATTTCCTGCACACCGCCCTGCAGCGCCGACTGCTGCTGCAACTCGTTGCCGAGCTGGGAGGCCGCGAATTCCTGCACCTTGATCTTGCCGCCGGTCCTGGCGGCGACGATTTCGGCGAACTTGCGCACACCCAGGCTGGTCGGGTGGTCAGGGTTGTTCAGGTGGCCGAACTTGATGGTGCGTTCCTGGATCTGGGCCATGGCGGGCAGGGCAAAAGCAAAGGACAGGGCGGCTGCAAGGCCAAGGGCGAGCGGGCGGCGGGTGAGTTTCATGAACGGTCTCCTGGTGAATTTTTGACGATGTGGCGGGATTTTGTAGATATATGGAAAGTCTTTCCATTATGGAAAACCATTACCAATAAACAATTGCAGCACAGCGTCGGGCGTGGCCCAATAGCCCCGTTCAACCCGAAAAGACACGACCCACAACATGAGCAATTTGCTGGAAAGAAGCTTTAAAACCCTGGAACAACTGGCGGTTCACCCCGAAGGCCAGACTGTTTCCACCATCGCCGCGACGCTGGACATGCCGCTCAGCGCCACCCACCGATTGCTGGCTGAACTGGTGCGCTGCGGTTATGTGCGCCAAGTGAGGGAGCAGGGTGAGTATGTGCTCACCATCAAGCTGGTCTCACTGGGTCTGGGCTTTCTCAGCGCATCGGGCGTGGTCGATGTGGCCCAGCCCCTGCTGGACAGCCTGGCCGAGGAATCAGGCGAACTGGTGCGGCTGGCGGTGGTCGATGGCGACGACCTGACCTTTGTGGCCAAGGCGCAGGGTGCGCGACGTGGTTTGCGTTATGACCCGGACATGGGCTTGTCGGTCAGCCTGTCCTGCAGCTCGGCCGGCCACGCCTGGCTGTCCACCATGAGTGATGAAGAAGCGCTGCAACTGGTGGCGAAACAGGGTTTCGGCCAGCCTGAGGATTTCGGGCCCAATGCGCCAACGACCGTAAAAGAGCTTCTCAGGTACATCCAGACGGCGCGCAAACGCGGCTTTGCCACCATCAGCGAGGTGTTCTCGCCCGCCATGAGCGCGATGGCGGCGCCGATCCGTTCACCGTCGGGCACGATTGGTGTGGTGACGATTGCCGGCCCGCTGATACGCCTGACAGAAGCGCGCATGGAAGAACTCTCCAACGCGCTGATCAGCACCGCCGAAGACATACGGGCGGCCAGCGGCGCGTCGGCGATGTTCAAGAAGCGCGCCTGATCAGGCGGTGTAATCGACCTGGTGCCTTGCTATGCGCAGATCACCCAACTCGCCCTTCACCCGCAAATGCTCTGGGTGCACCGCATAAGCGTCGAGCGCGGCTTGCGAATCGAACTCTGAATACAGCACCACGTCGCAGGCGTAATCGATACGGCTTGTGTCCACGCCGATCTCCAGGCTGAGCAGGCCGGGCACCTTGCCGCGCAGGCTTTCAAAGGCCTGTTTCAACTTTGCGACGCCAGCGGCTTTTTCAGCCGCCGTGTCGCCGCGCACATTCCACATGACGATGTGTTTGATCACGCTTGAATACTCGCGTTTCAGGCCTTGGCCGTCTGCTTTGCCTTGGCTTTCGGGTTCAGCACAAAGTCATATTCAAGATCGTAGGTGCCGTCGGGTTTCATCTTCCAGTCCGCCACCAGCGATGAACGCACGCCGAAGACGACGTCCGACTCGAGGTACTGGTCTTCATCACGGAAGACGTGGGTGATGAGCTTTTCATAGCCCGGCGCATCGATCATGAAGTGCAGGTGGGCGGGCCGCCATGGGTGATTTTTGGTCGCCTTGAGCATCGCGCCCACAGGGCCGTCGGTCGGAATCGGGTAAGCCTCCGCCAGGATGGTCTTGAAGTGGAAGTTGCCGTTTTCATCGGCATTCAAAATGCCGCGCGCCTGCGGTTTGGCCAGGTGGGCGTACTGCACGTCGTAGTTGCCGTCGGCATCGGCCTGCCAGACATTGATGAGTGCGTTGGGCACGGGTGTGCCGTCCAGTGACTTGATGGTGCCATGCACCAGGCAGGGCTCGCCGCTGGCGCCGCCGGCAACGTCGTCACCCAGGTTAAAGCGCGGGGCGTCTTCGAGAAAGAAGGGGCCGAAAACGGTCGGCTCTGTGCAGCCTTCAGGTTTGTCGTTGTTCATCGCCACCGTCAGCATGGACAGGCCCAGCGTGTCGCTGAGCAGAATGAATTCCTGGCGTTTGTCGTCACACTTCTGGCCCGTGGCCGTGAGGAACTGGATGCCCTGCATCCATTCCTCTTCAGTGAGTTTGACCTCGCGGGCAAACGCGTGGAGGTGCTGGACCAGGCTGGTGAGGATTTCCTTCAGGCGCGGGTCCGGCGTGGTGGCCAGGCGGGCGATGACGGCCTGGGTGATGGTGTCCTGGTTGAGGTTTCTCATGTGTTGTCTCCTGTTGTTTGTGGGTGCTTTGTGTTTGTCGAAGGTGAATATAGACTGCAGCAGGCGGAATAAAAGCCTTGACAAGAAAATCAGTTTTCCACTGAACGAAAAACCCGACACACGCCATCATGGACCGCTGGACTGAAATTGAACTGTTTGTACAGGTGGCCGAAGCCGGCAGCCTGAGCCGCGCCGCCGAAACGCTGGGCCTGTCGAATGCGGCTGCGAGCCGGCATCTCGCCTCGCTGGAGGCGCGGCTGGGCGCGCGGCTGGTCGAGCGCAACACGCGCCGGCTGTACCTGACCGACACCGGCAAGGAGTTTTTTACCCGCGCCAAATCCATACTCGGCGACCTGGGCGATGCAGAGGCGGCAGTCAACGCGACCTCGCTCAACCCGACCGGCGTACTGCGCATCACGGCGTCGCTGTCGTTCTCGCTCAAGCACGTCGCCCCGCTCGTGCGCGAATACACCCAGCGCTACCCCAACGTCACCGTGCATGTCGAATCGGGCAACCGCTACATGGACATCATCGACAACAACATCGACGTCGCCATCCGCACGCGCGAAGTCGAGCCCGATTCCAACATCACCATTCGCCGCCTGGCCGAAACGCGCCGTATCCTGACCGCATCGCCGCGTTATCTGGCGCAGCATGGCGTGCCCCAAACACTGGACGACCTGCAGCGCCACAGGCTGCTGATCTACACACTGGCCAACAAGCCGCATGAGTTTCGCTTCACGAAAGACGGCAAGACGACAACCCTCACCCTCAAGGGCGTGATGGAAGCCAATGACGGCCAGATCCTGCGCGCCGCCGCGCTCGACGGCATGGGCATCCTGGTGCAGCCCTCCTACATCGTGTACGAGGACATCGTCGCCGGCCGGCTGGTGCCGCTGCTCGACGCCTGGGACCTGCCCCGCTTGACCATCAACCTCGCCTACCCCAGCCGCAAACACCTGTCGGCCAAGGTGCGGACGTTTATCGACTTCATGGCCGAACACTTCGACGCGATGGACTACGAGAAGAAATGGACCGGGCGGTTTGGGCTTTGAGCGACGCACGATCCGGGCCGTTTGGGCAGCCACAACGATTGAGACACATGAGCACAGAGCCATCCATGACAAACAGAGACAACACGCCACCCGCCGACACAAACAGGCTGGAGACACAAGTGCTGATCGCAGGCGGCGGCCCCTGCGGGCTGATGCTGGCCAATGAACTGGGGCGACGCGGCGTGCGCTGTCTGATGGTCGACCCCAAAAACGGCACCACCCTGACACCGCAGGCCAATGCCACCCAGGCGCGCACCATGGAGCATTACCGCCGGCTCGGATTTGCCCGCGAAATCCGCGCCCAGGGTCTGCCGCCTGACCACCCGACCGACATCGCCTACTTCACCCGCTACACCGGCCATGAACTGGCCCGCCTGCCCCTGCCCACTGCGGCGCAGGCGGTCAAAAATATCCAGCACATGAGCGGTTCATGGAGCGCTGCCGAGTTGCCGCATCGCATCTCGCAGAAATACGTGGAGGCGACGCTGCGTAAACACGCTGAATTGCTACCGACTGCCGATGTGCGTTACGGCTGGGCGCTGGAGAGTTTTGAGGACTGTGGCAGCCACGTACTGGCGCAGGTGAGGCAAAACGGTGCCGCCCATCCTGTGAGCGTGAAGGCCAGCTATCTGGTCGGTGTGGACGGGCCGCGCAGCCTGGTCAGAAACCGGCTCGGCATCGCCTGGTCAGGTGCCAGCGGCATCAAGCGCGAGTTCATGGGCGGCAAGATGTTTGCCGTTCACTTCAGAGCACCGGCGTTTTATAAGGTGCTCAAAAGCCCGCCCGCGTGGATGTATGTGTCCGTCAATTCGCAGCGCCGCGCCTTCATGGCGTCGGTCGATGGCAAAGCAGAGTTCGCCTTTCATGCGGCCGTGCATGACGGCGAAGATGCAGACAGCTGGACGGCTGATGACGCCCAGCGCATCTTCAGCGAAGCGCTGGGCATGCAGATCCCGATGGAGGTGATCTCGGTCTGCACCTGGACGGCAGGCCATTCGCTGGTCGCGCAGCACATGCAGCGCGGCCGGGTTTTCATCGGCGGCGATGCAGCCCACCTGTTCACACCCACAGGCGGCCTGGGCTACAACACGGCCATCGAGGACGCCGTCAACCTCGGCTGGAAGCTGGCCTCTGTTCTCAAAGGCTCGGCGCCCGAAACCTTGCTGGGCAGCTACGAGCTGGAGCGCAAACCGCTGGCCGAACGCAACACCGCCTATGCGCGCGGCTTTGCCGATTCGGTCGGCATGTTCAACGCCCTGCCCCTGCTGGAGCAGGATGATGCGGCGGGTGAAGCCGAACGCCAGCGCGCATCGGACTACCTCAACGCCCATGTCCGGCGTGAATTCAACATCCCCGGCATCACCTTCGGCGGCCGCTATGACGCTTCGCCCCTGATCGTCAAAGACGGCAGCACGCCGCCACCCGACAGCGCCGGCAGCTACACCCCCACCGCCAGCCCCGGCGGCCGTGCGCCCCATGCGTGGCTGGAAGGCGGTGCATCGCTGTATGACCGTTTTGGTTTTGAGTGGACGCTGCTGGTGCTGGGGCCCGATGCACAAGATGCGCAACCCTTTGTCGACGCCGCCGCCGCACTCGGCCTGCAACTGACTTGTGTCACCCTGACTTCGCCAGCCCTGCTGGATCTGTACCAGGCTCCGCTCGCCCTGATTCGCCCGGACCAGATCGTCGCCTGGCGCGGTGAGCTTGCGAACACCGCCATGCAAGTGCTGCGGCAGACCAGCGGACACACCCTCTAGCCAGATTTGATGTATACATTAAATTTTTAACGTACACGTTAAGAAAAAATCAAAAGTTAACTTCCATATTAACTTTTAACGACTTAACGCAGCTTACGCGGCTAAACATGGCCGAAAATTGCCTCAAAAAGGCGATTTTCAGGCATCAAATATGCCTCAAAACCAATGAATACGGGCGTAAGCAGCTACTGAATTAATAGCAATCGCCTTCCCCAAGGCTGTCATGGCGGACTTGATCCGCCATCCATGCCGCCTGCTGCTACCGCTCAGACCCGTGCGCCTGATCCATCCAGACCACTTGAAGCCGAACCGGCCCGGGCTCGCAACACCTCATAGAGCTGCGAGTGGTTAAGCAGTATGTCCAGGATGCCGCGCAGCACGATGGGCGAGTTCAGTGCCTGCGTGCTCATCGCCGTGTGCGCGTCGTAGGACTCCATGATGGCGCTCTGCAGCTCGTTTTTCAGGTCGGGTGAATTGGCAAACTGCTCTTTGGTGTTGCTGGCTGCCTGCTGCTTGAGCGTGCTGGACTCCACCACCTTGCCAAAGATCGTGCCATTGACATAACCCAGCTGGTCGTTGTCGGTCGTGTCGGTGCCGAAGAGGTCGTTCAGCTTTTGAATCAGCTCGGCCATGTAGACCTTCTGCTGCTCCTGCACCATGCCGCTGCCCGCCTCGGTGATCGGCTCCAGCATGATGGGCGCGCCCTCGTTCAGGTTCAGCGTGCGTTTGCCCTTGTCCTTCAGCGTGTGGTGCGTCATCACCACTTTTGACAGGTCTATGCCTTCCCGCTCGCGGCCAAACTCAAGCAGGGGTATCAGCCGCTTGTAGAAAATAGCCCGCTTTTCGATGGCCGTGTTGCCGTAGTTGAAGACCTGTGACAAAAAGGTGTAAAGCCGCAGATAGGCGCCCATGTCGCCCCTGAACAGTACCAACGCATCCAGCACGTCTTTCGCCTGCTTGATGGCTTTCTCATCCTTGTTGTCCTGCGCAATCTTCAGGTCTTCCTGCGCCGCCCTGTAGCGCTTCATCATGCGATCAACCACCGGCTCCAGTGCGCTCACCAGTTCGCTCTGTCTGGCGTTGGGGTTCAGCTCGACGGCAACGACGCGGTCAACCTCGAAGTCGTCGTAGTGCCCGGCTGCGTCCAGCTTGGCGCGCAGGTTGAACACCAGGTGCGGGTCTGTAGTGGCCGACAGCTCGGCGGTGGTGTGATAGGTCTTGAAGGCGTCAAGAATGTCCTGCGCCTCATTGATGAAGTCCAGCACATAGGTGGTGTCCTTGCCCGGGTGGGCGCGGTTCAGGCGGCTCAGGGTCTGCACCGCCTGTATGCCGCCCAGGCGCTTATCTACATACATGCCGCACAGCAAAGGCTGGTCAAACCCCGTCTGAAACTTGTTCGCCACCAGCAGCAACTGGTAGTCGTCGCCCTTGAAGGCTTCGCGTATGTCGCGGCCCTTGAGGCGGGGGTTCAGCGCCCCGCTGTTTTCGGTAAACGCGTCGGGGCCTGAATCCTTGTCGTTCACCTCCCCCGAAAAAGCCACCAATGTGCCGATGTTGTAGTTGCGCTCCCTGATGTAGCGGTCTACCGCCAGTTGCCAGCGCACCGCCTCCAGCCGGCTGCCGACCACCACCATGGCTTTGGCTTTGCCCTTGAGCAGCGGCGACACAAACGCGCGGAAGTGCTCCACCACCACCTCCACCTTTTGCGAGATGTTGTACGGGTGCAGCCGCACCCAGTTCATGATGCCCTTCATGGCCGCGCTGCGCTCTACCTCGCGCTCGTTGATCTCCTTGCCTTCATGCGCCAGCCTGAAGGCAAGGCTGTAGGGCGTGTAGTTCTGCAGCACATCCAGAATGAACTTCTCTTCAATGGCCTGCCGCATCGAATACACATGAAAAGGCGCAGGCAGGTTATCCGGAGCAGGCTTGCGTTTGCGGTCGGGGCAGGTGCCGAACAGCTCCATGGTCTTGTTTTTGGGCGTGGCCGTGAACGCGACGAAAGTGATACCGCCATTTGCCCCGTCATCCGCACGGTTGTCCATCTGCACGGCCAGCACGTCGTCCATGCTGACCTCGCCGCCATCGCCAAGCTCCTTGAGTTCCTCAACGCTGAGCACCGCCTTGAGCTTCGACGCTGCCTCACCCGTTTGTGAGCTGTGTGCCTCGTCGGCAATCACTGCAAAACGCTTGCCCTGCGTGGCGGCCAGCTTGCGCACGGCTTCCAGGGCAAACGGAAAGGTCTGGATGGTGCACACCACAATCTTCTTGTCACCCGACAGCGCCTCGGCCAGCGCCGCGCTCTTGCTGCCCTCGGTATTGCGGATGGTGGCCACCACCCCGGTTGTGCGCTGAAAATCAAACAGCGCCTCCTGCAGTTGCGAGTCGATCACATTGCGGTCGGACACCACCAGCACCGTGTCAAAAACTTTCCTGTGTGCGGCGTCGTGCAACTCAGCCAGAAAGTGCGCCGTCCAGGCAATCGAGTTGGTCTTGCCCGAACCCGCCGAATGCTGAATCAGGTATTTGCTGCCCGGGCCATCGGCTACTACTGCCGCCTGCAGCTTGCGCGTCACGTCCAGCTGGTGATAGCGCGGGAAGATGATGGCCTTGATGTGTTTTTTCTCGTCACGCTGGGCGATCAGGTAGCGGCCGATGATCTCCAGCCAGCTGTCGCGTGCCCACACGCGCTCCCACAGGTAGGCCGTGCGGTGCCCGCCGGCTGAATTAACCGGGTTGCCCGCGCCGCCCTCATGGCCCAGGTTGAACGGCAAAAAAGTGGTGGCCGGGCCATCCAGCCGCGTGACCATGGCCACCTCCTTGTTGCTCACGGCAAAGTGCACCAGCGCCCCATGCGGGAAAGACAGCAGCGGCTCCCCCAGCTGGCCTTTGGCTTTGGGGTTGCGGTCAAAGCGGTACTGGTCAATCGCATCGTCGATGCTTTGGGTGAAGTCAGTCTTCAGTTCAGCCGTGGCCACTGGCAGGCCATTGAGAAACAGCACCAGGTCGATGCTGTTTTCGTTGTGCAGCGAATAACGTACCTGCCGCACCACCCGCAGGCGGTTGGCCGCATAGCGTGCCAGGATGTCGGGGTTGATGGCCAGTGCCGGCTTGAACTCGGCCAGCTTGAGCGGGTTTTTCAGGCCCAGCAACTCGATGCCGTGGCGCAGCACATCCAGCGTGCCGCGCTGGTCTGTCTGGTCGCGCAGGCGGGCGATCAGCGTGTCGCCGGCCTTGCTGCCATGGTTTTTGACCAGCGTTTCCCAGGCCTGGGGCTGGGTCTGCTGCACCCAGGCCAGCACATCGGCGGTAAAGACTGCCGCCTTGCGGTCATAGCCCGCGGCGTCCCCTTCGGTGCCCGGCGCAGCATAAAGCCAGCCGTTTGCCGCTAGGTATTCGCAAATCTCGGTCTCGAAGCTGATCTCTTTGTGCAGGCTCATATTGACTCGACTTTGCTGTTATTGGCGTTTTATGGCGTCAAGGGTCCTTCCGTCGGCAGCCTTCCAGGATATCCACCCGTTGCAGGTGCGGCCCATCAGCGATAACGCAGCCATGCTGGGTGACCGGAACAAGTGATCTTTCTCGAATACAACCGTATCGCCCTCTGCTCGCATGACTCCCGTATCCAGCAATCGGCTTCTCAAGCGTTCCCCTGCGGTGCCAAGCAAAGAGGGGACATTTTCTTTTCGGCCGATGGACCCCTTGAGTACTACAAAGCCCTCCTGCGTATATTGACCTCGACCGTCGGCATCAGAGGATTTGCAAAAGAAAATGTCATCTTCCTGCGCAGGTGTTGTGGGCTTGACTACGGGCTCGAATAGCGGATACCCAAGCGTTGCCAACAGGGTTTGACCAGTCTCGTAAATTTCCATGCAATCAGCTTGAAGCGGCGGGGGCGTGTGCGGCTTGCTCCCGTTGTTGCCATTTTCATCTGTATAGCGTCCCGCTTTTTTGCAGGCCTGAAGGCTGTACCACTCAAGAAACAGTGTGTGCGTTTGGGTCAGGCTGTTGGTTCTTGAAATCATCACCAGCGCTCGCTGCCAGAACTCTTTCAGCTTGTTGTGACTGGTCAGGCGTTGCTCCAGATCACCCGTTTGCCCGATATAGACACGTGGATCAGTGCCGTCTTCAGCTTCACCCGTCAGGAAGTAAACCGCGACTTGTTTGCTTTCGGGCATTGCAAGAAAGTCCTGCAACAAGCTGCGCGGCACCTCAATGACCTGAACTATGCGGGTCGTGATTTCGGCAACCCTTATGCCCTGCGGATCTCCGTCGGGCAAGAATATCTGGATTGTTTTTGCTGTTGCCTTCATGCCTCAAGTCCCTCTCGTATTTTTAATCTGACAGGTGGAAGCTAGGCGTCAGCTTCGTGCTGAGGCCTGGTTCTCTATTCTTGAATACCGTTTGCTGACTCTGCGCCCGCTTCAGAAGGTGTAAGGCGAACAGTCCAATGTTCACCTGCTTCTCTTTCTACAACCAGCAGATCATAAGTTCGCAACATATCCAGCAGGCCCGAGTGCCCATAAATTTGGGGCGAGAACGCCGGATCTGTTCGCTTGAGGTATTGACCTAAAGGGCCCAGACCCACCTTTCCCTCAGAGGTGTCGCTGGTCAGAAGCGTGACAGCTTCAACGACAAACCGTGGCCTGCGCCTGGGGACCGGCTTTGCTGCATCTGCTTTCGTGGGCTCTTCCTTCGCCGCCGCCGCCTTGCCGGCAGCCTTGTCGTCACTTGGGGCTGCGACCTCGGGATTCGGCTCTGGCTTCACCCATTCAAAAAACTGGTCGCTCGCGTTGCGAAGTGCATCGGGCGTTTTTGCTTCCCCCACGATGCAGACGGTGGCGCCGCGTTCGCGCAGCTTTCGGCAGAGGTAGGCAAAGTCAGAGTCACTGGTAACCAGGCAGAATGTATCTGCACGATCGTCAAACATGGCTTCGAGCGCGTCAAGCGCCAAGGCAATGTCCGCTGTGTTTTTTCCAGCGGCATATTGGTATTGCAGGCAGGGCGTGAAAGCCAGACGGACCAGGGCTTCCTGCCACTTGTTGGCGAGCGTGGTGTGGTTGCCGTACCCGCGTCGCAAAACCACACGGCCGAATTGCGCAATCACCCTGAGCGCGTATTCCAGAATCTCTGGGGTGGTGTTGTCGCAGTCGACAAGAACTGCAACACGCGTTTCGTTTCCGGTGGCATTGGCGACCATGACAACTCCTTTTTTGGGGTTGATCTTATGCGGAGGTTGCCAGATTTCGTACATCAATCTGGCCGGTGACGGCGGCGGAGATCAGCGCGGTGCGACGTTCCTGTAGCAGGTCTATGGCGCGTTGGGCTTCGGTGGTGAGAGTGTCAAATTTCTCAGATTCAGTTTTCAGTATCGCTGCGATGGCATGTTGTTCGTTTACGGGCGGGACGGTACATGCAAGGTTTTCTATTACCCCCATACCAATATTTTGTTGCGTACCAAAACTCCAAAAAAGCGTTACTGCTTCTTGGAAGTGCTTTGAACGCATGAAATTCAACACAAAGTGCGGAACAGAATTCGCATTGCACCGTATAGCCGCAAGTGGTGACCAAATATTGAAATCCGTACGGCCCTCGACTATTGCAGTGATTCCAGTAGTCGCCCCTGACTTGACCATATATATGTCATGTAGCTGTGGTGCGTATTTCAGAGAATACCGGGCGTTGTCTTCCTCGGATATACAGGCCCGCACCTTGGAGAAATTGATTGATCCAGAAGAAACAGCCTCCGCAGAAACAAAGGGAACTCCCTCTTCAATAAAGTTGGGCGTTTCATGGGGACCATCGGTTATTGGCACAGACACGATCCGCTTAATTGGCACCACGTCCCAATGCGCTGGCACATCCCCCAACCACTCGATACCAGACGGCTTTAGCGGAGCGTCGGGATTCAGGCCCCGGGTGACGGCGTGGGAGATGACGGCCTGGCGCTTTTCTTTCAACAGATTCATTAGCCGCCGCTGCTCGGCCACCAGTTCGTCTATCTTGGCTGTTTCGCGGTCGAGAAATTCAAGAACCTGACTCAACTCGTTTGGGGGTGGTAGAGCTATTCGAATTGATCCAATAGTGTCAGTATTTAAATTCAGCTGCGTGCCCCACTTTCCTAAGCCGCCATAACAATTCCCACCTTCGAAGACGCGATATAAAAACTTGGGATTTATCTGTAGCGTTGGAAAGTAAACAAAGCCGTCGTGAATGCAAGCTTTTATCGCAGAGATGCAAGGCTTGCCGACGGTTCCAGCAATGCTTACAAATAGATCTCCGGGCATCATCTTGACGCTTAGCGAGCTACCCAATTCCGATAGACGCTGAGTCGTTTCAGTTAATAAGCCATCACACGACGACACATCAGCGATACGGACCCAAGCAAACTCACCATCTTCGTCAAAGTACTTTGGATCATCTATTGGTCTTGGAGATGCGCCTCTCTTAACAGGCGAAATCCATTTGATTGAAATAACCTCCCAATGCGCAGGCACCTCCCCCAGCCACTCCACACCACTGTCCTTGTAATTCGAAAAACGCGGCAAGCTCATGCGGTCAGCCCGTTAATCATGGTCAGAATGCGGTCGGTCACGCCCTTCAATTCCGCATCAATCTCGGCCAGCGGCCGCGGGGGCTTGAAGACGTAGAAGTGGCGGTTAAACGGTATCTCGTAACCCACTTTGGTTTTGTCGGTGTCTATCCACGCATCAGGTGCATGCGGCAAGACCTCGCGTTTGAAGTAGCTGGTGATGTCTTCGGCCAGAGGCACGTTTTCGGTGTCGCGCAGGCTGCTGTCGGCCAGAGGCTTGTCCTTGCCTTTGCCCTTGGTGCCCAGCACGGGCTGGCCATTGGCGTCGCGTTCGGGGCGCTCGACGGTGATGGTGCGGTAACCGAAGGCTTCGTTCTTGAAGATGCGGCTGATGGGCACAGTGTTACCGTCGATCTCGCGGGTGGCTTCTTCAAAATTGCCGAACAGGCGGGTGATGTCGGCAATGTGTTCGGCGCTGAGTTCCTTGCGCTTTGACCCGAGGCTTTTGCGCATCTTTTGCCAGAAGGCGCTGGCGTCGATGAGCTGCAGCTTGCCCTTGCGCGCAGCGGGTTTGCGGTTGCTGACGATCCACACGTAGGTGCTGATGCCGGTGTTGTAAAACATGTCGGTGGGCAGGCCGATGATGGCCTCGACCAGATCGTTCTCAAGCATGTAGCGGCGTATCTCGCTCTCACCGCTGCCTGCGCCGCCGGTAAAGAGGGGCGAGCCGTTGAGCACGATGCCGAAGCGGCTGCCGCCGTCCTGCGCAGGGCGCATCTTTTTGACCAGGTGCAGCAAAAACAGCAGCGAACCGTCGCTGACGCGCGGCAGGCCGGGGCCGAAGCGGCCGTCGTAGCCTTGCTGCTCGTGTTCTTTTTCGATTTCTTTCTGTATTTTTTTCCATTCCACGCCAAAGGGCGGGTTGGAGAGCATGTAGTCGAAATGCTGGTGCGGCAGGCCGTCGTTCGAGAGCGTGTTGCCGAAGTGGATGTTGGTAATCGGCTGGCCCTTGATGATCATGTCGGCCTTGCAGATGGCGTATGACTCGGGGTTCAGCTCCTGCCCGTACATGGCCAGGCGTGCCTGCGGGTTCAGGCTGGTGAGGTGCTCTTCGGCCACGCTGAGCATGCCGCCGGTGCCGGCAGTGGGGTCGTAGATGGAGCGCACGATGCCGGGTTTGGTCAGGGCCTTGTCGTCTTCAATGAAGAGCAGGTTGACCATCAGGCGTATCACTTCACGCGGGGTGAAGTGCTCACCGGCGGTTTCGTTCGACAGCTCGGCAAACTTGCGGATCAGCTCTTCAAACACCGCGCCCATGTCAGCGTTGCTGACGACGTCGGGGTGCAGGTCGATGTTGGTGAACTTCTCGGTCACCATGTAGAGCAGGCCGGCCTTGGCCAGTTTGTCGATCTGGGTCTGAAACTCGAAGCTCTCAAAAATATCGCGCACCGCAGGCGAGAAGGCCTGCAGGTAGGCGATCAGGTTCTCACGGATGTGGTCCTGGTCACCCATGAGCTTTTTGAGGTCCAGCTCGGACGTGTTGTAGAAGTGCTGACCCGACTTTTTCAGCAGAAAGGGGTCGGCGTTGATGCCGGCTTTCTCACGGGTGGCCTTTTCGGCCAGCACGGCCTGCTTGGTGGGTTCCAGCACGCAGTCGAGCCGGCGCAGCACGGTAAACGGCAGGATGACCTTGCCGTATTCAGACTGCTTGTAGTCACCACGCAGCAAGTCGGCCACAGCCCAGAGAAAGGAAGAAAGGTTGGGATTTGCCATGGCTTTGAGTGTAGGGGCCGTAAAATGTAAAGTCGACTTTACATTTTGGGGCTTTGGTCGGTTCGGCAGCGCGGTTTTTGCCGAAAATCACTCGAAAAAAGACCTATTTTGGGTGCCGAATATGGCTGCAATCCAATAGATACGAGCGTGGGCTGCTACTTAATTCATAGCGTCGCGTAAACGCAAAGCCACCCCGCCCCACCACGCCCCAGCCTGCGGCCGTCAAGGCGGGGCCAATGTGCTCGGCGCGAGTTTCGGCTTCATTCATGTGGGCATCACATAAGGTGTGAATTCGTTGCTGTCACGGGTAAGCAGTTGCATCAGCTTGGGGTGAATGAAAAGCTTTTCCTTGGCCTCGGCGTTTTCAACCAGCACGCCAATGTCTACCAGTTGCTTCAAATACACCGATGCTGTCTGGCGCCTGGCAATGCCTGCATCCGTCAGGTTGCTGATCGATGACATCAGCACGTCAATTGAATATGTCGATATTTATAGATTTTTTCGACATATTTTTTACTTATGTCGATGAGCTGAACCTTTGGAGGGCGGATGTGTATAAAAAATCGCGATTTCTTTGCAGGTGCTGGCTCACGTGTATAGAAAACAGGGATTACAGAACATCACGCGCACTCCTCGAAAAGGAGCGTGACTTGGAAACCGCGCCGCCAGCCAGATGTAAAGTTAACTTTACATTTTAGAGATTTTGAGCAGGCCGGCGCTGACGCTTTTGCCGGTGAGTGCTCCCAAACGACCTTTTCAGGCACCAAATATGTCTGCAGGCCAATGAATACGTGCGTGAACAGCTACTGAATTAATAGCATGCTGGCCTGCTCGCGCTCAGGATGCTGGCCGCGTTCCCTCAAACGCATCCTGAAACAGCTGCCGTATCGCCGCGCGCTCCAGCGGACGCGGGTTGGCGTACTGGTTCTGCATGGCGATGTCGCAGGCCTTTTCGAGGTCTGCTTCTTTCATACCGATATCTTTCAAGGCCACGGGCGCGCCGTTGTCTTTGGCGAGGTCATACACGGCCTGCGCGGCATTCTTTTTGCCCAGTGCTTCAGATATCACCTGCATGGCCTGCGGCGCTGCGGCGGCGTTGTAGGCCAGCGCATGCGGCAGGACGATGGTGTGGGTTTCTGCATGCGGCAGATTAAAGCTGCCGCCCAGCGTGTGGCACAGCTTGTGGTGCAGCGCCATGCCGACATTGCCCAGCACCATGCCGCACAGCCAGGTGCCGTAAAGCGCATCGCTGCGTGCCTGCATGTCGTTGGGCGTTTTTTTGATGGCGGGCAGCGCACGGCCCATCGCCGCAATGCCTTCCTTTGCCATCAGGTCCATCACCGGGTTGCTGTCGGTGGCGTACAGGCCTTCGGCGGCATGCGCAATCGCGTTGATGCCGCTGGTGATGCTCATGCCGACCGGCAGGCCAGCGCTGAGTTCGGGGTCGTAAATCGTGGTGCGCGGCAGCACCCTGGCGTCCTTGCCGGTCTTCTTGATGCCTGCTTCGGTGATGCCGTAGATCGGCGTCATCTCGGAGCCAGCGTAGGTCGTGGGAATCGCAAGAATCGGCAGGCCGGAATCCAGCGCAATCGCCTTGCCCAGCCCGGTAGTCGAGCCGCCGCCAATCGCCACGGCGCAATCTGCACCGAGCCGATTGGCAACTTCACGTGCTTCACGCGCGGTTTCAATCGGCACATGCATCACGGCGCGGTCAAACACGCCGGCGGCGCGTGCGCCCAGCAGGTCGGCAATCATCTCGGCGGACTTGCGCTGCTCGGGCGTTGAGAGCACCAGCGCTTTTGTGGCGCCCAGCAAGTCAATTTCACGCAGCAGGTGCTGCAGGCTGCCCGCACCAAACACCACGCGGGAGGGCTGGCCGTTGTAGACAAAACTTTTCATGGCCAGATCCTCACGTTCGGTTTTGACGATCAGACGCGATCAGACACGTTCAACGATGAGTGCAATGCCCTGGCCCACGCCGATGCACATGGTGCACAGCGCATAGCGGCCATTGGTGCGGTGCAGCTGATTCACGGCGGTGGTGACCAGGCGCGCGCCCGAAGCACCCAAGGGGTGGCCGAGGGCAATCGCGCCGCCGTTAGGGTTCACGCGCGGGTCGTTGTCCTGCAGGCCCAGTTCGCGCAGCACGGCCAGGCCCTGTGCGGCAAAGGCTTCGTTGAGTTCGATGACGTCCATCTGCTCAAGCTTGAGGCCGGTCAGCGCCAGCACCTTTTGCGTCGCAGGTGCGGGGCCAATGCCCATGATGCGCGGTGCCACGCCAATCGTGGCCATGCCGACGATGCGGGCACGCGGGGTGAGGCCGTTTTTCTTCGCAGCTTCTTCAGTGCCAATCAGCATGGCGCAGGCGCCATCGTTCACGCCGGAGGCATTGCCGGCCGTCACGGTGCCGTCAGGGCGTACAACGCCCTTGAGCTTGGCCAGCGTTTCCATGGTCGTTTCGCGTGGGTGCTCGTCCTTGTTCACGACGATGGCATCACCCTTCTTTTGGGGAATGGTGACGGGCACAATTTCCGAATCGAAGAAGCCCGCTTTCTGCGCGGCCACAGCCTTGAGCTGCGACGCAAGCGCCATTCTGTCCTGGTCTTCGCGGCTGATCTTGTAGTCAGTGGCAACGTTTTCAGCGGTCTCAGGCATGGCATCGACGCCGTATTTCTCTTTCATCAGTTTGTTGATGAAGCGCCAGCCGATCGTCGTGTCGTACATCTGCACATTGCGGCTGAAGGGGCTGTCGGCCTTGCCCATCACGTAAGGCGCACGGCTCATGCTTTCAACGCCGCCGGCAATCATCAGCTGGGCTTCGCCTGACTTGATGGCGCGTGCCGCCGTGCCCACGGCATCCATGCCGGAGCCGCACAGGCGGTTGATGGTGGCGCCTGGCATTTCCATCGGCAGGCCGGCCAGCAAGGTAGCCATGTGGGCGACGTTGCGGTTGTCTTCACCGGCCTGGTTGACGTTGCCATAGATCACGTCGGTCACAGCCAGCCAGTCAACATTCGGGTTGCGCGCCATGAGCGCCTTGAGCGGCACCGCACCGAGGTCATCGGTACGCACGCTGCTGAGCGCGCCGCCGTAACGGCCAAAAGGGGTGCGCACGGCGTCGCAGATGAAAGCTTGTGTGGTCATGAAGGTCTCCGGTTGATACTGAAAAATTAATCTGTCGGGATTCAGGCGGCGATGGGCAAACCCACGAGCTTTTCAAGCTCGGCATGGCTCAGGCCGTCGACCATGTCGATGAGCTTGAGGCCTTCGGGCGTGCAGGCCAATGTGGCGATGTCTGAATAGATGCGTTTGACGCAGCCGATGCCGGTCAGCGGGTAAGTGCATTTTTCGACGACCTTGCTCTCGCCTTTTTTGGTCAGCAAGTCCATCATCACCCAGGTCTGCTTGGCACCGATGGCCAGGTCCATCGCGCCACCGACAGCAGGGATGGATCCGGGCTCACCGGTGCTCCAGTTGGCGAGGTCACCCGTGCTGGAGACCTGGAAGGCGCCCAGCACGCAGATATCGAGGTGGCCGCCGCGCATCATGGCAAAGCTGTCGGCATGGTGAAAGAACGCGCCGCCCTTGAGCAGCGTCACCGGCTGCTTGCCGGCATTGATGAGGTCATAGTCTTCCTGGCCTTCAGCAGGCGCTGGGCCCATGCCGAGAATGCCGTTCTCGCTGTGCAGCAGCACCTCGCGGCTGGCAGGAATGTGATTGGCCACCAGCGTGGGCTGGCCGATGCCGAGGTTGACGGTCGCGCCTTCAGGAATGTCCTGGGCGACGCGTGCCGCGAGCTGGTCTTTGGTTCGTTTTTGGTAGGTCATGTCTTGCTCCAGATGTTCAGGCTGCTTTCTTTGCGCCACCCGACTGGGTTGCTACACGATCAATCTTGACGATCTGGTGCACAAAGATGCCGGGCGTGATGACGGCCTCCGGGTCCAGCCCGCCAAGCTCGACGATTTCATGCACGGTGGCAATCGTCTTCTTCGCAGCCATCGCCATCACCGGGCCGAAATTGCGCGCTGCCATGCGGTAGGTCAGGTTGCCCCAGCGGTCACCACGCTCGGCGCGAATCAACGCCACATCGCCGTGGATGGGCATTTCCAGCACATAGTGTTTGCCGTTGATTTCGCGGGTTTCTTTCGGGGTACCGTCAGCGTTTTTGGCCAGCTCGGTGCCGTAGCCTGTGGGAGAGAAGAAGGCCCCCACGCCCGCGCCGGCTGCGCGAATGCGCTCGGCCAGGTTGCCCTGGGGCACCAGCTCAAGCTCGACCTTGCCGCTGCGATACAGCTCGTCAAACACGTAGCTGTCAGCCTGGCGCGGAAAGCTGCAGATCATCTTGCGCACCTGGCCGGCTTTCAACAAGGCAGCGAGCCCCGCCTCACCATTGCCGGCATTGTTGTTGACCAGGGTCAGGTCTTTCGCGCCGTGGGCAATCAGGCCGTCAATCAGTTCGATGGGAATGCCGGCCGTGCCGAAGCCGCCAATCAAAACGGTTGAACCGTCCTTGACGCCGGCCAGCGCATCGGCCACCGAGCGGGCTATCTTGTTGATCATTGATTCGTCTCCGTTGGGGACACTGCACAAACCCCCACTGCCGCAGCAGTGCATCCGGTGCGTGTCTCCGCATGTTGATATGAAGCCCATTGCATCATGCACCGAACTTCTTCAAAAAGTTCGACATAAGAACAATAGTTCGTATAATGAATTTTAGGAGATTTCACCC
>JAZKCB010000256.1:0-10337 GCA_040388335.1 Pseudomonadota bacterium
CGAGTGCAAGGTCATCGACATCGTCAAAAAGCACAACATTGTTGTCCTGGAGGCGATTGCCGCCTGGATCGATAGCACGCGCAAGGAAAAGCGCATGGTTCATGCTGTGGGCGACGGAACCTTCATTGTTGACGGGCGCAAGATGGACCGGAAGAAGATGATGGCGTCCAAGCTCCCAGGCGCTGGCCCTTAAGAGGCCAGCCAGCTCAGGCGGTCTGGCAGGTCGCTTCCACCCAGGCATCCACCAGCGCATCGATCTGGCGCAGTGCCTGCGCGGTCGAGGTGGCCAGCGCTTCGCCACCTTCCTCCTCATGTTCCACGGCAATCACGTGCACATCCGTGATGCCGATAAAACCGAGCACTTCCCGCAGCGCGGTGTCGGCGTGGTTCAGCGCGGCCTGTGTGCCACCGGCATCAAAACCGTGGCTGCCACGCGCAGTCAGCACCACGGCCCGGCGCGGCTTGTCTGCCAGCAGTGGAATGTAGGGGTCGGTGCGCGCCGGATCCATGTCGAAGGTGAGGGCAATGCGCACTATGCCATCCACCCAGGCTTTCAAAGGTGCGGGCATGCCGAAGTTGTACATGGGCATGCCGATGACCACCACGTCCGCTTGCTGGAGTTCGCGTACCAGCGCGTCGCTTTCCTTCAGCGTCGCACGCTGTGCCGGTGTGCGCTGCGCCTCGGGTGTGAAGGCAGCAGGAATCCATTCGTGCTGCACCGGCCGAGGCGGGGCCGCGCCCAGATCCCGGTACACCACCTCGCCGCCGGGGTGGGCCCGCAGCCAGCGTGTGACAAAGGCGTGGCTCAGGCGCCGGCTGTGTGAGCCGTGGGGATGTTCGCCCGCGCGGCCCGGCCGCGCGCTTGAATCGATATGCAAAAGGGTGTTCATGGGGAATCGCTTTCGGATGAGTTGAAATCAGCTATTTGGATCGGTCATGGGTAAATTTAATCGGTGATAAGCTTTCCGACAACTGATCATTCCTTGCTGTTCAAAGAAAAATTTTCTCATCTATGTCCACGCGTGCCCTGCCTCCGCTTTCCGCGCTGCGCGCCTTTGAAGCCGCGGCCCGCCACCGCAGCGCCAAACGCGCGGCCGATGAACTGTCGGTGACACCCACCGCCATCAGCCACCAGTTGCGCTCGCTGGAAGACTGGCTGGGCGTGCCCCTGTTCATACGCAAGCCCAGGCAACTCGAACTCACTGCGGCGGGGCGTGAGCTGCTGGGCGATGTCGGAAACGCTCTGGATGTCATGGCCGGTGCGGTGGCTCGCCTGCGCGCCGTTCCGCAGCGCCGGCACGTGACGCTGTCGACCACTCCGGCGGTGGCATCGCGCTGGCTGCTGCCCCATGTGGGCCGCCTGCGCGAACAGCACCCTGAACTGGACCTGCACATCCATGTGACGCACGAGCCGGTGGCGCTTGACGGGCACAGCGCGGACATCGCCATTCGTTACGGCAGTGGCCGCTGGCCGGGGCTGGTGGCGCACAAATTGTTCGACAACCATTTTGTGCCTGCATGCAGCCCCTCGCTCAAGCTCAAGCGGGTGCAGGACCTGCCACGCCACGGCCTGCTGCACTTTCTGGCCTCACAGCTCAGGAGCGCGCCCATCGGCTGGGCGGAGTGGCAGAAGCTGGCCAGGGTACGCGGGCTGGACACTGGCGCAGGTCCGGTGTTCTCGGACGAGACGCACACCGTCTCCGCCGCGATCGCGGGCCAGGGCGTGGCGCTCATGAGCCGAGCGCTTATCGGCGACGAACTGCGGCAAGGCACGCTGGTGTGCCCGTTCGGGCCCGAACTCGTGGGCGAACCCTTCCACCTGGTGTATCCCGAGTCACAGCGGAGCAACGCAGCGATCGGGGCCGTCAGGGACTGGGTTCTGCAGTTGCTGCCGCTGCTGCCGGTTCCGTGATTGGCTAGCGGAATCGACAAATGCTACTGATTTAATAGCTGCTTGCCCTTTCTGGACGGTGGCTGTAGGCACAAACCATTCATTAGACAAACGATGCCAGCCTGTCTCCCCTGTCTCCCCTGTGTCACCGCGTTGTTGCGGGCGGGCCCCGTCCGGCGCGGATGAATTTCCCCAGGTGGTGTTTCAGGACGTGCCGTGGATTCCATTTGAAGAGCGGGTGCAGGTCAACGACGGGTTCATCAATACGCCAGACCCCCCGAGAGCGCTGGACCGCTGCCAGGCGCAAGGCTTGCCCGTCAACCTTTTTTGAAACCTCGCATTTCCTCAGCCGCGAGATTGTGGTCCCCACCAAAGGCGCCGGCATGGCGCATTGGCGTGAAGCCCTGTTGGCCTCATGTCACGCCATGCGCGGAGCGTTGCCGATTTTTTCAGGCTGCCCAATAACTGCGTGATCGTACTTGGATCGCGTGTGCAAATTTGAATCGCGGCGCGCTAAGCGGCTTGACCCGCACTAGGCGCGCCCGCTTGCGATGGCGCTCAGTTCACCGATTCGACGAGCTTGCTGGCATTGCTGGCGCCCAGCTGCATCTGGGTGGACAGCAGGCCGTAAGCTTCGGTCCACGCATCCTCAACAGCCGGTGTGAACTTGTCACCCAGACCGTGCGCCAGCGTCCAGAGCAGGGCGCTGCCGACAGTGATGTAATGCTCGTCGCGCACGCCGTACTTGACGTGCCGCGCGCCCAGCTGGCGCACCACGGGAATCATGGACTCCAGATTCGTGAGACCGTTGACGGCCGCGTTCAGCATGGACATCAACATGCGGCCCTGGTCCACCAGATCACCCTTGAACATCGGACGAAGCGAGGGGTTCAGGACAAAAAGGCGTTTGTAGAAGAGGTCGGCGGCGGTGGGGGCAATCGGGCGCACCAGGTCAAAAGTGGATTGCACCAGTTGGATCTGCTCTGAGTTCATGGGGTTTCCTCGTGAAGTTTTATGGGATGGACCTGCCTTGTTACCCAAGATCTGTGCCAGATACTTTCTTCAATGAAATCAAGGAGTTACTGAGATGGCGTTGGCTGCAGTTGTCGGTGCGCGCCGACAACATTTCCGGGAAGGGGAAAAAGGCCAGCAAAATCAGGGGGTCCGCTTGTCGGTGAAAACCGACAACGCAACACCGGCATGGTGGCAGGTGCGCGGTTCAGCTTTTGAAGCTGGTCGACACCAGATCGTGGCGCGCCAGCAGGGCGTAGAAATCGGTCCGGTTGCGCTTGGCCAGCTTGGCGGCCTGCGCCACATTGCCATTGGTCATCTTGAGCAACTGGGTCAAATACCCGCGCTCAAATTCCTTGCGCGCCTCATCCAGCGGCAACAGCTCCGGCCCCTGGCTGCTCAGTGCACTTTGCACCAGACTGACCGGGATCAGTGTGCCGGTGCACAGCACCACACAGCGCTCAACCACGTTCTGCAACTGGCGGACATTGCCCGGCCAGGGTGCCGCCCCCAGCAGCTCAAGTGCGCCCGGTGCAAACGCCGTCAGGGCCTTGGCGTAACGCTGCGCCAGGCTGCGCATGAAGTGGTTGGCCAGCAAGGCAATGTCTTCACGGCGCTCAGCCAGCGGCGGCAGCGTCAAGCCCACCACGTTGAGCCGGTAAAACAGGTCCTCGCGAAAGCGCCCCGCTGCGACTTCATCTTCCAGCCGGCGGTTGGACGCGGAGATCACGCGCACATCCACCTTGTGCGGCCTGGGCGCACCCACGGGGCGCACCTCGCGCTCCTGCAGCACGCGCAGCAGCTTGACCTGCATGGCCGCCGGCAGGTCGGCAATTTCATCAAGAAAAATGGTGCCCCGGTCGGCGCTGGAGAACAGGCCCACACTGTCACGCACCGCGCCGGTGAAAGAACCTTTCACATGGCCAAACAGCTCGGACTCGACCAGGTTCTCCGGGATGGCGCCACAGTTGACCGCCACCAGGGCTTCAGCAGCGCGGGCGCTGGAGGCATGCAGGGCACGCGCCAGCAGCTCCTTGCCGGTACCGCTTTCGCCGTGGATCAGCACCGAGGCATCGCTCTGGGCCATAAGGCGCGCTTCGGCCAGCAGTTTTTCCATGCGCGGACTGCGCGTGACAATCGCCTGCCGCCACGCTTCGCCCGGCTGCTCGCCGGGCATGTCGGCGCCGAGTGCGGACGACACCTCCAGCGCGCGATCCACCTCGCGCATCAGGTCCACACCCTCAAAAGGCTTGGTGATATAGCCAAACACACCGCGCTGCATGGCCTGCACCGCATCGGGAATGGTGCCATTGGCGGTCAGCATCAGAACCGGCAGCAGGGGGTAGCGCCGGTGCACGGCTTCAAACAGTTGCAGCCCATCCATGCCCGGCATGCGCAAGTCGGTGATCAGGATGTTGGGCAGTTCGTGGTCCAGCCTGGACAGGGCGGCAGCGCCACTGCCGGCTTCGATGGTGCTGTGCCCCTCGTAGTGCAGGCGCAAGGACAGCAGCCTCAGCAGGGCCGGGTCATCGTCAACGATCAGGATACGCGCCATGGTTGCCAGTCCGGTTCAGCACTTGCCGCTGCAGGTGGCGGTGGCGCGGCTGTGGTCCGGAGAATTCTATAAGCAAAAACAACGGCGCCAGGCCAAAGCGGCAGCCACCGGCCAGCCCGCTTTTGATTGACCGATCCCATGGGCATCGCAGAGAATGCGCGCAGCACAGCCCGCTTCCGGGGTCCGTCGCGCAGACTCAACACTCTTCAACCGACCGCCATGAACACAGACCCTGAACCGCCTGGCGTGTTGACTGCGCCGCCTTTCGCCTCGCATACCCCAGGTGTGGAGGCCGACCCGGCCAAAGTGATCCGTACGCTCGAAGCCAGGCAGCGGCACATGGTGAGCTTGCTGGCATCAGCCCGCGACGCGGTGCTGGAAATGAACGCGCAGGGGCTGATCACCAGCTGGAATGCCAGCGCCGAGCGCATGTTGGGCTGGACCGCCTCTGAAGCGCTGGGCCAGAACATGTGCCGGCTGATCGTGCCGCCCCAGCACCGGCAGGCGCATGAAGCCGGGCTGGCCCGCTACCTGCAGAGCGGCCAAAGCCAGCCCGTGAACCGCCTGCTGGAAATTGAGGCCTTGCACAAAAGTGGTGCGCTGGTCGCCATCGAGCTGTCCATCTTCAGCGTGGTGGTCGATGAAGAAATCAATTTCGGCGCCTTCATCCGCGACATCTCCGGCCGCCGCTCGGCCGAGCAGGCCCTGCGCCTGTCGCAGGAGAGGTATCGCGCGGTGATCGAACATGTCAGCGAGGGCATGATTGTCATCAAGGACCAGCGTGTTGCGTTTGCCAACCCGCGTGCCGCAGAGCTGGCCGGCATGTCGCTGGAAGACATGCAGCAGATCGGCTTTTTGCACCGTGTGCACCCCGATGACCACGCGCTGGTGCTGGACCGGCAGAACCGGCGCCTGGCGGGTGAAGCGGTGCCCAGCCGTTATGAGCTTCGTCTGCTGATGCCCGACGGTGAAGTCCGCTGGATAGGTATCAGCGTGACCGTGGTTCCCTGGGACGGCGAGCAGGCCACACTGACTTTCTTCTCGGACATCAGCAGCCGGCGAGCCCTCGAAGAAAAGTTGCGTGATACCTTGCAGGAGCGTGAGACCGTTCTTGAAAATTCCCTGGTGGGCATTGCCTTCCTGACACCGGAGGGCGCGTTTCGCTGGTCCAACCGTGCGCTGGCCAAAATGTTCGGCCTGGCGCCGGAAGCGGGCGGTCCGACCGACTGGCGCGCGCTGTTTGCTTCACCTGAAGAATACCTGCGCGTGGCCAAAGACATAGCCGCTTGCAACCGCGAAGGCCGCATCTACCAAAGTGACCTGGAGATGCGCAAACTTGATGGCAGCTTGTTCTGGGCCACGGTGTCCGGCAAACCGGTGAGCGTGATCGACGAAACCCAGGGCAGCGTCTGGGCGGTGATGGACATCTCGCCGCGCAAGGCGCTGGAAGTCGCGCTGGCACGCGCTTCGTCCGAGCGCGAGGCCATTTTCAACAGCGCCCTGGTGGGCATCAGCTACAACGTCGGCCGGCGCATGCAGTGGGTCAATGACAAATATGTCGAGATGACGGGTTATGCCCGCGAAGAACTGGTGGGCCGTTCCACCCGGCTGTTTTATGCCGACGAAGAAACCTATGAGGCGCACGGCCGCGAAACCCTGGCGGCGCTGATCCGCGACGGCGTTTATGTGGAAGAGCGGCGCCTGCTGCGGCGCGACGGTGAAACTTTGTGGGTGCAACTGGCTGGCCGCTGCGTCAGCCCGAACAACCCGGCCGCCGGTGTGATCTGGACGCTGCTGGACATCACCGACCGGCGCCGCGCAGAAGACAACATCCGGGCCGCCCTGCAGCGCGAGAAAGAGCTCAATGACCTGCGCTCGCGTTTTGTCTCCATGACCAGCCATGAGTTTCGCACCCCGCTGGCAGCGATTTTGTCTGCTTCAGAACTGCTGCGCGAGTACAGCGACCGCATGCCGGAAAGCGAAAAAGCAGAAATCCTGGAAAGCATAGGTGCCGGTGTGCAACGCATGACCCGCATGCTGGACCGCGTGCTGCTGATCGGCCAGGTGGACGCCCAGATGCTGGAGTTTCGCCCGCACGAGGTGGACCTGCCTGCGCTGTGCCACGCCATCGTGGACGAGGCGCGCCTGCAATCCAAAGGCGCCTGCACGGTGACTACCCAGTTTTCACCACGGGTGGCCACCGGCCTGTTTGACGCCAAGCTGCTGCGCCACATTTTTGGAAACCTGCTGTCCAACGCCATCAAGTATTCACCGCGTGGCGCTCAGGTGGCTTTCACCATTTCAGAGCAGGCGGGGCGCACCGTGTTTGAAGTGGAGGACGAGGGCATTGGCATTCCCGCTGAAGAAATGCCGCATCTGTTCGAGTCGTTTCACCGCGCCAGCAACGTCGGCGATATCCCGGGCACCGGGCTGGGGCTGGCGATTGTGAAAACTGCGGTCGAGCTGCATGGCGGCAGTATTGAGGTGCAGAGTGATCCGGGGCGGCGCACTTCTTTTGTTGTGACGCTGTAAGTTTGCATTCTTCCGTGGGGGCATGGCAGAAGCTATTGATTTGATAGCTGGTTACGTCTATCCAATAAGGGCTGCGGGACGAAGGGGCATAAAGATCAGGGGCACCCGGAATGCTGAAGTGCTGGGGAAGATGAAGGTCAACATCCGGCCGATGACAGTAGCGCCCCTGACTGTTGCTTGGCGCGTTGTCCGGTGACCAGCCTGTATGGATTCAACGCCGGGAAGAGTCGCTGGCTGCGCTCTAAGGACACGCAAGGCAGAACAGGCGAGAGCCTGGGGCACCAGGGATTAGCAGCTGGACCCGATCTCGGTCTTGCTCCGGTCCAGCGGCTTGATACGGGCCAGCAGGGGAGCTACAACCTGATCTGCGAATTGTTGCTGGTCTTTGGCATCATCTGTGGCGGTCCAAGAGACCTCCAGCACGGTGGCGCCGGTCTTCAGCTGCCACTCTTCGACTTTGTACTCCATGCCTTTGGATTCCCGACGCACCATTCGTGCGCCACATCCAACTGGCTGAGGCAGCAGGGCACCGGGAAGCAGTGAGGCCAGCGAGCCTGCGCCAGTGCAGCTCCACGAATACGCCTTGCGGACCGGTGCGCCAAGAAAGGTGATGTCGGTCTCGAACTTCGACTTGTCGAAGCTCGTCAGCGGGCATTTCCAGCTGGCGGTAGCTGGCAGAGGCAGGTCGGCACGGTATTTGAAGGTTATTTGAGGTTCGGAGCCGTCAGATCGCTCTCGTACGATGGACGTGCTCAAGGCTGGTGCATCTGCCGGCACGCCTGTCCGGAAGTAGCGGACCTCGAAAGTCTCCACTTTCTTCTTCGGCTCGAGTTTCAGCAGCTGCAGGACCTCAGTGGCGCTTTTAGGGCCACCCTCTGCAGCCGCCCATCGGATGGCGTACTCCGTCGGAGCCGCAATGGCTGCCTGGCATACAAGCACCGCAGCCAGGGCGCAAAAGGAGAATGCGACTTGCACAGCCACCCGGCGGTTTCCTGGCGGGGCCGTCATGATCAGGAACCTATCAGCTTGGCGCAGGTATCCAGATCCTGGGGGAGCTGCAAAGCCTGCTGAAGCGTATCTTCGTCCAGCGCCAATGCCTTGGCTGCAGCTTCGTCGAAGCTGGCCACAGAAGTTCTGGCTTCGTTGAGCAGGCCCATCTTTTTGGTAGTCAATAAAGATTGCGTGCTGTCTGCCAATTTGAGTTCTTCCGTCGTCAGCTTGTTTCGTCTTTCCTGACTCAAGACAGCACCCGTTTGCACACTTGCCACAGCGCCCATGACCCCTTTGGTCAGGCCCTCCGACTGCGACTGCGTGTTCTTTTCCTGGTCCTGCTTGAATTTCAGGGAGGCGGCAATCTCTGCGCCCGAGGGCAAGTTGAGTTTGACATTGCGCTGCGCCTCGCCGAGACGGCCACGTATGTCGATGACGGTCTCATACACCTTGGTAAACAATCCGCGCAGTGTTTCGTAGCCTTTCGACGCTGCAGCCTGTTCAGGGGCGCTGCCGGAATGGCTGTTGACGTAGAAGGCCCGCTTGAATCTCATCATGCCAGCTGTTGTGGAGGGGGCATCCTGGTAGGTGGCCTCCCAGAAGCCGGCCGGAATAGCCGTGACCCGCTTGTAGACGCAATGCATGGCGCCGGCACCCAGGCGGTAATTGCTGGATTGCACTGACAACTGGTACCGGTCCCCAAAAACGCCGGCGCCGCCGGCTATGACAGCACCGGCCACACCAGCACTGGTTGATTTGGCCAGGGCGCCCGCCGCTGCAAGGACTGCGCCGCCAAACTGTGTGTTGTTCAGGCCGTCAACTCCCTTGGCGAGTTTGTCTGCCTCGACCTGCCAGAGGACTTGATGGGCGCGCACCTGCGCAAGCATCCCCGGATAGGTCTTTTCAATCGGCAATACCGTGCCATTCACCGCTGTGCTCAGAAGGGGATCCTCGGCCTTGTCGCCCAGACGGTAACGTGCTTCGTTCGCATCCACGACATCACTGGGCTTGACCAGGGTCGGTAATCGCACATTGGAGGGCGTGGTTCCACACCCGCTCAAGACAAACCCCACCAGAATGGCCGCCAGGCCAGAAAGCTGCATGTTCATGGTTCCCTCTTGATCTAAATGTGTATGGGCCTTGCGTCCCGGGCATCGCACCGATGAACTAGTTCTGCGCTACCGACCAGGCCGTGTCATCGTCGTAGAGCGCCTTGTCGGTAGAGACAGAAAGATGAAAATGCGCTGTGTGCGGGTTCTTCTTGTTGTAGGGGCGCCATGTCCACGGCGAGACCGTGGAGCTGACAATGCGGCGATTCCAGATGATGTACTTGATGCGCGCATCTCTTGAAGCAACCAGGCTGTTGACGATTCTCTCGGCGTCGCAGCCGCTGTTGGGGTCGTGCGTGACATCAATCGCCGTGACAACACCCAGTGCGCCATCTCTGACCCATGCGTTGTGGTCGGAATCCCTGCCTTGATGGGCCGCATCGCCGATCGTCCCGTCACTGCCAGTCTTGCGATTGGGCCAGAGTTCGTCCACTTGAGCCCTCAACTTCGTCATGCAATGGGCATCACGCCAGGCTGCCTTAAGCTCGAAATGTGTACCCATTTGCGCGTACACAACCCGCCTGCGACGGCTAACAATACTTGTCACTTCTGAGTCCCCCTTGGCGCCCGAGGTTATCGATGCCAATAGCAGTTTGCAAGTGAAATATTGCACATGGCGTTGGCAGGGTCGAGGCAAGCTCTGGATTCCGGGGCGCAGGTCGGGCCACGCTGCATATTCGGCTTCGTGCCGCCGATTGATGCGGGGCTACGGCCAACACAGCAGGGCGCAGCGTGCAATCACCGGAATTGGGGTGCGGATATCTAAAATGGCGCAATGATTCTAGAAGTTACCGGCGATCAGATCGCACTACTCAATGACACCGATCTGCGAACATTGGTAGCCGATACGCTTGAAACTCGAATGCCTCTATTTGACGCTCTCAAACAGCATCCAAAAGCGGAGATTGCTGCGTGGGCGAATGAGCATGCTCCCGTATTTGCAGCTTATATTGCTAATCAGCGTGTCCACGAAGCCAAGGAAGACAGCGCTCGCGATCAGACTTTTGAATAGAGAACTTCTGAGGTCTCCGTCGCGTGCTAGGGCCGGCGGTAGTGACTGTAATGACTCTGACTAGTTATAAGTACATATTGCCGGTAACCAGCAATACGGCCCCGTCACAACCTCAACACCCCCGCATACCCCGTCATCTCCAGATACCCGCGCCCCACACGTTTGCCATTGCTGTCTATCAGCTCGCTCAGGCCTTCCCAGTAAATCGCGCCGGTGGACTGGCGGCTGTCGAGTTCC
>JAZKCB010000257.1:0-18082 GCA_040388335.1 Pseudomonadota bacterium
TATTACTCAAGCGCCCGCATCTGGGATGACGGCGTGATTGACCCGGCCGATACGCGGCGCGTGCTGGCCCTTGGGCTTTCGGCCACCATGAACCAGCCGATCGGCGAGCCACGCTTTGGTGTCTTCCGCATGTAAACCTGCGCAGCCACCACAACGACGAAAACTACAGAGAGACATATGGACAACATCTTCATCACGCCCGAGCACGAACTACTGCGCGACCAGATCGCCCGTTTTATTGCCAAAGAGGTCGAGCCCTTTGCCGCCCAGTGGGAAGAGGACGGCTGCGTGCCGCGCGACGTGCTGCGCCGCATGGGTGAGGCTGGTTTCTTTGGCCTGATGTATGACAGCGAGCATGGCGGTGGCGAGGCTGACGCACTGACCAACCTGGTTTTTGCAGAGGCACTGTCGCAGTCAACGTTTGGCGGCTTCATCATCACCGTGCTGGTACACACCGACATGGCCAGCCCGCATCTTTTTCACGCAGGCAATGCCGAGCAGAAAGCCAAATACCTGCCTGATGTGATTGCCGGAAAAAAGATCACCGCAGTCGGTATCAGCGAGCCGGGCGCGGGCTCTGACGTCGCGGGCATACGCACATCCGCCAAACGCGAGGGCGATGAATGGGTCATCAACGGCACCAAGATGTTCATCACCAACGGCGTGCACGCCGACCTGTACTTTGTGGCTGCCAAGACCGGGCCTGGCAAACGCGACATGTCGATGTTCATTGTTGAAAAAGGCACACCCGGTTTTACCGTGGGCCGTGCGCTGAAGAAGACCGGCTGGCTGTCGTCAGACACGGCCGAATTGATTTTTGACAATGTACGCATCCCGGCAGGCAACCTGCTGGGTGAAGAGAACAAGGGCTTTTATTCGGTCATGAAGAACTTCCAGACCGAACGGATTGCCCTGGGCGCCATGGCGGTCGGCCACTGCACACGTGCGCTGGAGCTGACACTTGACTACGTGCGCCAGCGCCAGGCCTTTGGTGCGACGCTCTGGGAGCAGCAGACGATTCGCCAGCGCCTCTCGATGCTGGATGCCAAGACGCGTGCCGCGCGCCAGTTCATGTACCACTGCGCCTGGGCCGTCACGCAAAAGCGCGACATCGTGCAGGAGGTGTCCATGCTCAAGGCGCTGACGGGCGAGCTGGTCAATGAGGTGTTGCTGACCTGCCAGCAGTTCCACGGCGGCATGGGCTTTATCCGCGAGACGGCGATTGAACGCTTGTGGCGCGACGCGCGCGTGCTGGGTATAGGCGGTGGCGCGACGGAAGTCATGCTTGAAGAAGTTGCCAAACGTTATTGAGGCCTTGACATGAGTTACCTGCAGATCACTGTGACAGGCGCAATCGCCACCGTCACCCTCAACCGTCCGGATGTGCGCAACGCCTTCAACGATGAAGTCATTCTGGAAGTAACGGCTGCGTTCAGGGACCTGGGCGCGCGAGACGTTGTGCGCTGCATCATTCTGGCGGCCAACGGCACAGCTTTTTGCGCAGGCGCGGACCTGAACTGGATGCGCAGCATGGCCGACTACACACGGGAGCAGAACCTGGCAGACGCAGGCCGTCTGGCCGAGATGATGCGCACCGTGTATGAATGTCCCAAGCCCACCATCGCCCGCATTCAGGGTGATGTGTATGCGGGTGGCACCGGCCTGGCTGCGGCCTGCGACATTGCCGTTGCGGTGGATACAGCAGGCTTTTGCCTGAGCGAAGTCAGGCTGGGTTTGCTGCCATCGACCATCAGCCCTTATGTGATTCGTGCGATGGGCGCTCGTGCCGCGCACCGCTACTTTCTGACAGCAGAGCGATTCACCGCAGCAGAAGCCTTGCGTATTGGTTTTGTGCATGAGGTTGTGACGGCTGAACACCTTGACGGCAAGGTGGCAGAACTGGCCCAGGCGCTGGTCAATGCAGGACCTGCCGCGGTGAAGGCCTGCAAAAAGCTGGTGCAGGACGTGGCGGGGTACGACATTACGCCTGAGCTGGTTGCAATGACGGTGGGAAGCATCGCGGATGTACGTGTGAGTCCGGAGGGGCGTGAAGGTTTGCAATCGTTTTTAAACAAGCGCAAACCCAACTGGTTGCTGAACAGCTAGACATGCATGAACAGTCTTGACACCGCTCAACTGATTGCACTCGCCGGCGCGCTGGGCTGGGCGAGCGGCATCCGCCTTTACCTTGTGGTCATGCTCACGGGGCTGGCGGGCTTTATGGGCTGGGTGCAACTGCCGCAGGGCCTGCACCTGCTGGCCAACCCTGTGGTGCTGGGTGTCAGTGGCTTTATGGTGTTCATTGAATTTTTTGCCGACAAGATACCTGGACTGGATTCGTTGTGGGATGTGGTGCACGGCGTGATCCGCATCCCCGCCGGAGCCGCGTTGGCCGCCGGCGTTTTTGGCGCAGACAACGGCGCGATGGGCCTGGTCGCGGCACTGATAGGCGGTACGCTGGCTGCCACCAGCTTTGCGGCCAAGGCGACGTCACGCGCTGCGATCAACACCTCGCCGGAACCCTTCACCAACATAGGTGCATCGCTGCTGGAAGACGGCCTGGTGCCGCTCGGCCTGTGGATGGCGATTGCGCACCCGATTGTTTTTGTGGTGCTGCTGGCCCTGGTGCTGGTGTTCAGCATCTGGCTGATTCGTATTTGCTGGCGGTTTTTGCGTCAGCTGTTTTCACGCGTGGCCCGCATCTTCAGCGGCAAGCCCGACCCCGGCACAAGCAATGCCCTGACCCTGAAGTCACCTTTTTCAAAGACCGACAAACATGTTTAAAAAAATACTCATTGCCAATCGCTGTGACCAGCGGCAAAGCCGCGCAGCAGCGAAGCTACATTGCCTGGCGCACGAAGTGCGTGCAGGCTATTTCACCGCGAAGGGCAACCGTGTTTAAAAAGATCCTCATTGCAAATCGCGGTGAAATTGCCTGCAGGGTAGCTGCAACAGCGCGGCGCATGGCCATCAAGACAGTGGCCGTGTACTCGGATGCCGACGCGGGCGCCAAGCACGTCGGTTACTGCGATGAAGCCATCCACATCGGCGGCAGCGCGCCCAAGGACAGCTATTTGCGCTGGGAGCGCATCATTGAAGCGGCAAAAGCCACCGGCGCCGAGGCGATTCACCCCGGCTATGGCTTTTTGAGTGAGAACGAAGAATTTGCGCAGGCCTGCAGCGATGCCGGGCTGGTCTTTATCGGCCCGCCGCCATCGGCCATCAAGGCCATGGGCCTGAAAGCCGAGTCCAAGCAGCTGATGGAAAAAGCCGGTGTGCCGCTGGTGCCTGGTTACCACGGCAGCGACCAGAACCCCGACCTGCTCAAAAACGAAGCGGACCGCATTGGCTACCCGGTATTGATCAAGGCCAGCGCGGGCGGCGGCGGCAAGGGCATGCGTGCGGTGGAGAAATCTGAAGATTTTGCGGCGGCACTGGCGTCGTGCAAACGCGAAGCCATCAACAGCTTTGGCGATGATGCCGTACTTGTTGAGAAGTACGCACAGCGCCCACGTCACATCGAGATACAGGTGTTTGGCGATACGCATGACAACTATGTCTACCTGTTTGAGCGCGACTGTTCGGTGCAGCGCCGCCACCAGAAGGTGCTCGAAGAAGCGCCCGCGCCCGGCATGACCGAGGCCATGCGCAAGGAAATGGGCGAAGCTGCCGTGGCTGCCGCGCGCGCCGTGAACTATGTGGGTGCGGGTACGGTGGAGTTCATTGTTGAGCAGCGTGCGGATGGCTCGATGAAGTTTTATTTCATGGAAATGAACACCCGCCTGCAGGTGGAGCACCCGGTGACAGAAGCCATCACCGGCCTTGATCTGGTCGAATGGCAGCTGCTGGTGGCTTCCGGGGGCAAGCTGCCGCTGGCGCAAAACGAACTGCGCATCAACGGCCATGCGATTGAGGCGCGCATCTGTGCCGAGACGCCGGACAACAACTTCCTGCCCGCCACGGGCAACCTGTATGTGTACGACAAGCCTGCCTGCACCAGCTTTGAACGGAGCGAGGTGCGCGTGGACGATGGCGTCAGGCAGGGCGATGCGATCTCGCCGTTTTATGACTCCATGGTGGCCAAGCTCATCGTGCACGGCAAGACGCGCGAAGAGGCGCTGGCGCGGCTGGATGAAGCCCTGGCGCAAACCCGCATCGTGGGCCTGAGCACCAATGTGCAGTTCCTGCGCTACGTGGTGCGCAGCCCGTCGTTTGCCGATGCCAATCTGGATACGGCGCTGATCCCGCGCGAAAGCGCGGTGCTGTTCAACCAGGAGCCGGTCGGCCTGGCGATGGCAGCGGCCAGCGCCGTTGCGCAAACACTGCTGGATGAAAAGGCGCTGGAAGGCCAAGACCCTTTCAGCCGCCGCGACGGTTGGCGTTCGCATGGCGTGAACTTGCGACGTTTTGAATTTGAATTTCATGGTGCACCTGCGAAGGCCGAGCTGACCTATCTGCATGACGGTGCGTTGCGCCTGAGCGTGGGTGATGCAAGCGGCCTGCTGGCTTTTGCCAAAGCTGCGAGGGGCGTGGATGTGCAGTTTGCGGGTCAGCGCATCATGGCCACGGTTTATCGGCAAGGCGAAGTGGCGCATGTGTTTTCGCCCGCCGGGGCTACCCAGATCACCGTGGTGGACATGCTGGCCCATGCCGGCCAGGGCCCTGCTGAAGGCGGGCGCCTGACGGCACCGATGCCGGGCAAGGTGGTGTCGTTTGGCGTCAAGGCCGGCGACAAGGTCAGCAAGGGCCAGCCGCTGGCTGTGATGGAGGCCATGAAGATGGAGCACACGATTGCCGCGCCGGCAGATGGCGTGGTTGAAGAACTGCTCTATGCGCCCGGCGACCAGGTGGCCGAGGGGGCAGAGCTGCTCAAGATTGCGGTTGCTGCAGCCTGATCACTGCCGGAACGAGATAAACGGGCTGGTCTAATACCCAACCATGCGCATTACCTTTTGTCTGACCGATACCAAAACCCCGCCGTGGCTTGAGGGCTTTCGGGCCGTCTTTCCGGATGCCACCATTGAAGAGTGGGCGCCGGGTTCAATGCCTGCAGATTACGCTGTTGTCTGGGCGCCCCCGCAACAGTTTTTTGACGAGCAGACAGCGCTGAAAGGCGTCTTCAATATCGGTGCAGGTGTCGACGCGCTGGCGAAGCTCGATATACCCGCCCATGTACCGGTCGTCCGTCTGGATGACGCTGGCATGTCGGTGCAGATGGCTGAATATGTTTGCCATGCGGTGATTCGCCACTTTCGCGAGTTTGATGGATACGAGGCCGACGTCGCTTCAGGCAAATGGTCCTATCGCAAGCCACGTTCGCGTGGGGACTTTCCGGTTGGTGTGATGGGGTTGGGCGTTCTGGGTGAGCGGGTCAGCCGGGCGCTGGCGCAGTTTGACTTTCCGGTCGTGGGATGGAGCCGATCGCCCAAAAACCTGGCCGGCGTGAATTGCTTTTCAGGCACAGAGGGGCTGAATGACTTTCTGGCTGCAACACGCATCCTGGTCTGCCTGTTGCCGCTGACGCCCGAAACAGAAAACATCCTGAACAGGGACACACTGGGCCGTTTGTTGCCGGGCGCCCATGTCATCAATGTCGCCCGTGGCGGCCATCTGGTGGATGAGGACCTGATCGCACTGATAGATGGCGGCCATCTTGCCGGGGCGACGCTGGACGTGTTTCGCATTGAGCCGCTGCCCGCGGGGCATGTCTTCTGGAAGCACCCGAAAATATCAATCACCCCGCATACCTCTGCCCGCACGCTGCGCGATGAAAGCATTGCCCAGATCGCCCGCAAAATCCGCGACCTGGAGGGCGGTGCGGCTATTGCCAGTCTTGCGGGCGTGGTTGACCTGAAAAAAGGATACTGAGACCCATGAAATACCCCACCAAAGTCAAGCTCGTAGACGTCGGCCCGCGCGACGGCCTGCAGAATGAAAAAGCACCTGTGCCGGCGGCTGTGAAGATTGAGCTCGTGCATCGCCTGCAGGATGCGGGCCTGACTGAAATTGAAGTCACCAGTTTTGTGTCGCCCAAATGGGTACCGCAGATGGCCGACGCCGTCGAAGTGATGGCCGGTATCCAGCGCAAGCCCGGCGTGCGTTATTCGGTGCTCACGCCCAATATGAAGGGTTTTGAAGCCGCTGTTGCGTCGCGTCCCGATGAGGTGGTGGTGTTCGCTGCGGCGAGCGAGGCCTTCAGTCAGCGCAACATCAACTGTTCGATTGAAGAAAGTATTGAGCGCTTCCGGCCTGTGGTTGAGGGGGCCAAAGCGAAGGGCATTGTTGTGCGCGGCGCCATCTCATGCGCGGTGGGCTGCCCCTATGAAGGCGAGATTGAACCCGGACGCGTTGGCATGGTCGCACGGCTGATGAAAGACATTGGCGTGCAGCACATCGGCATTGCAGACACGATTGGCGTGGGTACGCCCTTCAAGGTGCAGAAGGCGATGGAAGCGGCGCTCAGTCATTACGCGATTGACGACATGTCGGGCCACTTCCATGACACCTATGGCCAGGCGCTGAGCAATACGCTCGCCGCGCTTGAACTGGGTATCTGGCAGTTTGACACCTCTTCAGCAGGTCTGGGCGGCTGCCCGTTTGCCAAGGGTGCGACCGGGAATGTGGCTACCGAAGACGTGGTGTACATGCTGCATGGCATGGGCATCGACACCGGCATAGATCTCGACAAGCTGATTGATGCTGGCAAGTACATCAGCGACTTTCTTGGGCGCAAGCCGAACTCGCGTGCGGCGACTGCCTTGCTGAACAAGAGAAATAACTGATGTGTGGTGCTGAGCTCAAGACCTTGCCTGAAGGTGTACAGCGCGTCGCTGCGCTTTTGCAGGATAAAGGGCACGCGCATTCACCCGTCATGCTTGATGACGCGGCACGCACCGCGCAACAGGCCGCAGATGCGCTTGGCATTTCGGTCGGGCAGATTGCCAAAAGCATTGTGTTTCGCCGCCGTTCCGATGAGGTGGCCGTGCTGGTCATCACGTCGGGCGACCAGCGCGTGGATGAAAAAAAGGTAGAGGCGCTGGTTTGCCCTGACGGCAAACGCCTGGGACGTGCCGATGCCGAGTTTGTGAAGAGCCGCACCGGTTTCTCGATTGGCGGCGTTTCGCCGCTTGCACATGCCACTGCGACGGTGGTGCTGATTGACCGTTCGCTATTCCGTTTTGAAGAAATCTGGGCGGCTGCAGGCCATCCGCATGCCGTGTTCCGTTTGTCGCCGCAGGACCTGGAGCGGCTGACGGGCGCACCTGTTGCGGACTTTGCGGTGGATACCGATGAAGAAAAACTTGCCTTGCAACGCGCCGTCACGCTGGTCACCATGCGTGCCGATACAGTGGGCGAAAGTTCGGAAGTGCCCTCACCCTGTATCTCGATCTGCCGCATGAGCACGGTGACTGACATGTGCATGGGCTGCTTTCGTACCCGCAACGAGATTGCCGGCTGGAGCAGTGCCGGTGACGACGGCAAGCGTGCCGTCTGGTCCCTGATACGCCAGCGCATGGCGGCCTTGCAAGCCTGACCCGCCAATCTGTAAAACGAGGCCCGCGCATGAAACACATCACGTTCTACCTGGACTTCATTTCGCCCTATGCCTATCTGGCGTTTGAGCATATGCCTGAAGCACTGGCTGGCGTGAGCTACAGCGTGAGCTACAAACCAGTGCTGTTTGCCGGCATGCTCAAGCACTATGGGCAACTTGGCCCGGCAGAGATCGCGCCCAAGCGGGACTGGACCTACAGGCAGGTGCTTTGGCTCGCACAAAGCAAGGGCATTGATTTGCAGATGCCATCGGCGCATCCGTTCAACCCACTTGCGTTGCTTCGCCTGGCAACTGCATGTTCATCTCCTGTTGAAGCGGGTGCCCCGAACCGGTATGTGTGTGAAACCATCTTTCGCCATGTCTGGCAAGGTGGCGCTGATGCGGCAGATGCGCAACGGCTTGAAGCTCTGTCGCAGCAGTTCGCCCCGCAAATCCATCTTGGGTCCGAAGAGGCCAGGGCGCAGCTGAAAAAAAATACGGAAGATGCGATTTCAAAAAACGTTTTCGGTGTGCCGGCCTTTGAAGTCGACGGCAGAATTTTCTGGGGCCTGGATGCCCTTCCGATGCTGCGCGACTACCTTTCGGGCAGTGACTGGTTTGCTGGCGACGACTGGGATAGCGTGCGTCAGGTTCAAACAGGCATAAGTCGAAAGATCTAGGCGCCGACTACGCGTTTTCCCTGAGTGCATTCGCATGCTGAAAAGTTCCTCAAGGGTTTCCCCTTGAGTTGTCAGCCCCGCATAAGTTTGGCGCAAGCTCCTGTTATTTTCACGTCAGAGTTGGGTCAGCGACTCTTCAAATAATCTGTGCAGCTCCCATGCCGGGAGCACTCATTATTTGGAGACAAAACATATGGCTACAGCTATCGACAACAGGCCGATGTCAGCGGAGCAGAAGAAGGTCATCTTCGCTTCTTCGCTGGGCACGGTATTCGAGTGGTACGACTTCTACCTGTACGGTTCACTCGCTGCCATTATTGCCAAGCAGTTCTTCAGCGGACTGGATGCCGGCTCGGCTTTCATCTTTGCGCTGCTGGCTTTTGCTGCGGGTTTCATCGTGCGTCCCTTCGGCGCACTGGTGTTCGGCCGCCTTGGCGACATGATTGGCCGCAAGTACACCTTCCTGGTCACCATCGTCATCATGGGCCTGTCGACTTTCATCGTCGGCCTGCTCCCCAGCTACGCATCGATTGG
Source organism: Pseudomonadota bacterium (assembly GCA_040388335.1). Classification (GTDB taxonomy): domain Bacteria; phylum Pseudomonadota; class Gammaproteobacteria; order Burkholderiales; family Burkholderiaceae_C; genus Polaromonas. Next base: position 8,749 of record JAZKCB010000257.1, read on the forward strand.
TGTTGCAGCTCCGGTGATCCTGATCGCACTGCGCATGCTGCAAGGCCTGGCGCTTGGCGGTGAGTATGGCGGTGCTGCCGTGTACGTGGCCGAACACGCCCCTGCACACAAGCGTGGTGCCTATACCTCCTGGATCCAGACCACTGCAACGCTCGGTCTGTTCCTGAGCCTGCTGGTCATTCTCGGTGTGCGTACCGCCATCGGCGAAGCAGCTTTTGCTGACTGGGGCTGGCGCGTTCCGTTCATCGTCTCCATTCTGTTGCTGGCTGTGTCTGTCTACATTCGTTTGTCCATGAACGAATCGCCGGCCTTCCAGAAGATGAAGTCGGAGGGCAAGACCTCGAAGGCACCGTTGTCCGAGTCCTTCGGTCAGTGGAAGAACCTGAAGATCGTGATCCTGGCGCTGGTTGGCCTGACCGCTGGCCAGGCCGTGGTCTGGTATTCCGGCCAGTTCTACGCACTCTTTTTCCTGACGCAAGCGCTCAAGGTTGACGGTCCGACTGCCAACATCCTGGTCGCCTACTCGCTGATTCTGGGCACACCTTTCTTCGTGATCTTTGGTACGCTGTCCGACAAGATCGGCCGCAAGCCCATCATCATGGCGGGTTGCCTGCTGGCTGTGGTCACCTACTTCCCGGTGTTCACTGCCCTGACCAAGGCTGCCAATCCTGACCTTGCCGCTGCACAAGCCAAGAACAAGGTCACGGTAACCGCTGACCCTGCAGAGTGCTCATTCCAGTTCAATCCAACGGGGACCTCCAAATTCACCAGCTCCTGCGACATCGCCAAGCAAGTGCTGGCCGGTGCATCGGTCAGCTATGAAAACGTGGCAGCACCTGCTGGAACCATTGCCACCATCAAGATCGGTGAAACGGCCATCCCAAGCTATGCGGCCAAGGGCCTGAGCGCCGATGATGCCAAGAAGAAAGATGCGGAGTTCAAGAAGCTCGTGGCTGACGACCTGAAGACCGCCGGTTATCCAACCAAAGCTGACCCTGCCAAGGTCGACAAGGTCAAGGTTACCGCGATCCTGTTCTACCTGGTCTTGCTTGTCACGATGGTCTATGGCCCGATCGCCGCCATGCTGGTCGAGCTGTTCCCAACGCGTATCCGTTACACGTCCATGAGCCTGCCGTATCACATTGGTAACGGCTGGTTCGGTGGCCTGCTGCCAACGACGGCATTCGCTATCGTGGCCCAGACCGGCAATATGTACAACGGACTCTGGTACCCGATCATCATCGCCGGTGTCACGCTGGTGGTGGGCACCCTGTTCATTCGTGAAACCAAGGACGTTGACATTTACGCCAACGACTGAGTTTCATTTGCGGCGGCATGGCCTTTGAGCTTTGCCCGCCAGAAAAATTTAAAGAAACCTCAGGCCCCCGTCATATGGCGGGGGCTTTTTTTTGGAAGGAATTTAAAAATGTGGAAGCTTGTTCTGGGATTTATCGTGTTTGCCGGGCTGGCCCTGTTTGTGCTCAACAAAGGTGGCGATATTGATATCGGTGGCGAAAAGCACGGCAGTGTTGATATGGCCGTGAGTGCCTCGGCCTGATGCCAGCTCTCCGGTGACTGCATTTCACTGAATCCGCAGGGATTTCATATTTGAAAAAGAACGGCTTTACATCTGCTTAACACTGATGCGTCAGCCCAAAAAATGGGTTAAATTGAACTGGACGATAAAAAATCATTGCAGCTTCGCTCAGGGCCTATGACAGCATACTGACAGCAGCAGCTGCAGTCGTAACAGGAGACAAGCCGATGCTTTACATAAAGACAGAATTGGGCCAGGGCGCTTTGCAAAACCGTTCACTGGCACTGACACCGCGTCAGCGGTCCGCATTCATCCTGTTTGACGGCAAACGTGATTCCGAAGAGGTACTGAAGGCCACTGCGGGGCTGGGTGTGACGCATGACGATGTCAGGCACCTTGTCTCCCTCGGCCTGCTGGCGCTTCATTCCGTACAGCCGCCCCAGCCTGCTGCAGCTCCCGCTGCGATGCCTGTTGCAGCAGCAGTGCCAAGGCAGGCAGCAGCAGAGCTCTCACAAACTTCTGACGGGCAGCCAACCCTGAGTGCCCAGGCCCACTATTCAAAGGCCTACCCCATTGCCATCAAGCTCACCGCTGGCCTTGGCCTTCGCGGGTTCAGGCTCAATCTGGCGGTTGAAGCTGCGGGGGACATCGACAAGCTCAAGGAACTGGCCCCCAGGATCCGTGAAGCGGTGGGGCCCGAGAAGTTTCTCGAGCTCGAGAATGCGCTTTATTACTGAGCGGAGCTTGTGGAAGACTGCGCTCTTTTGCAACGCTGTTGAGCCGAGCCCCTTTAGCGCTTGAACTTTCCATCCGGGCCGATGATGGACAGGTCAGCAAAGTCAAGGCCGGTATGGTCTTCGGCGCTGTAGCTGACCTCCAGCCCGCCTATGTCGAGTTTTTTGATGCTTTCAAGCGCGAGCTGGATCTTGTCGCGACCAGGTTTTGGGCCCGCGCGGCGAAGGCCTTCGACCAGCACCTTGGCTGATGCAAAGCCTTCCAGCATGGCGGGTGACACTTCATTCTGGCCTTTTGCCCTGGCCAGCTCCTGAGCTTCCTTGACCATTGGAAATGCGATAGAGCGTTCGTAGGGAAAGACCTGGGTGACGATCACGCCCCGGCCCATCTCGCCCAGGCTTTTAACAAAGCCGCCCGAGGCGTTGTTCGACAGTGTGACGATCTGGGCGGTCGAACCTGCGGCGCGCAGGGCCTTGATGCCGTCCACCACCGCCCCACCCGAGGCGACCATCATGACGGCCTGGGCGTTGGCCTGGACTATCCGGGGCGCAATCGGGCCGAAGTCCGGTTTGGAGCGGTCAAATTTTTCGAGCAATGCAGGTTTCGTCTTTGCTGCTGCGAAGCCCTTTTGGGCGCCTGCCACCCCATCGGCGCCAAAGCTGTCATCTGCATAGACAATGGCGATGCGCGTTATGCCCATGGAGTTCAGGTGGGTGATGGCCTTTTCCGCCTCACGCTGGTAAGTTGCGCGGACATTGAAAATATTCTTGCGAACCGGCTGATGCAGCACCATGGCCCCGGTGGACGGCCCGACCAGGGGGACGTTGTATTTCTCAAGCAGCGGAATCATGGCTTCGGTGTGCGGGGTTCCGCGTGTGAGGAACATCGCTACGACGTTCTGCTCCTCGATCAGCTTGCGGGCGTTTTCGGCTGCCAGTTTGGGCTCAAATTTGTCGTCCAGCGAGACAAGTTCGATTTTTTGCCCATTCACGCCACCTTTGGCGTTGATGGCGTCAATGTACAGCCGGGCTCCGTCGGTGGTCTCTTTCACCCCGGCCCCCACCGGGCCTGTGAAGCCGGCGGTCTGCCCGATCAGGATCTGGGCATGCCCGGCCTGGCTGAAGATTGCCAGCAGTGCAAAGCCTGACAACAAGATCAACTTTTTCATTTTTGTCCCCGAAGTAACTGTTTAGGCGAGTCAGTTAAGCACGAAATCGTCGAAACTGCGACATGGAAAACCATGCCCCGAGCTCCCGGGTTTTGGGGCAATTACCTGCTTCCGCGAGGTGTCTTCTTCGAGAAAAAACGGGATTGAAGGGGCATTAATCTGTGGCCCTGCCTAAAGCAGGCCCCTGTCTAGAATATTTGACCTCTCTCAGGAAAGCAGTCATACATGTCCCAGGGCACCATCCGCATTCGCGGCGCACGTCAGCACAACCTCAAGAACCTCGATCTCGACATCCGTACCGGCGAAATGACGGTGGTGACCGGGCCCAGCGGGTCCGGCAAATCGTCGCTGGTGTTTGACACGCTGTTTGCGGAAGGCCAGCGCCGTTATGTGGAAACCTTCTCGGCTTATGCCCGGCAGTTTCTGGACCGGATGGACAAACCTGCGGTCGACAAGGTCGAAGGTGTGCCGCCGGCTATAGCGATTGACCAGACCAATCCTGTGCGCTCGTCGCGATCAACCGTCGGGACCATGACCGAGCTGAACGATCACCTCAAGCTTTTGTATGCGCGTTCGGCGCAGCTTTTCGACAAGCAGACGGCGCAAGCGGTTCGCCATGACAGTCCGGAGTCGATCTACGCAGAGATCATGGCGCGTACGAAAGACACTGATCGCGTCGTCATGACTTTCCCGGTCGAGTTACCCGGCAACACCAGTGAAGAACAGCTGGAGCAATGGTTGTCTGCCAGCGGGTTTACCAAAGTGCATGCCCAGCGTGAAGTTGCCACGCCCACTGGTCCTGTCAAGCTGATGGATGTCGTGGCCGACCGTTTTCGAATTCAGGCGATTGAAAAGGCGCGCGCTGTCGAAGCCATTGAAACAGCTTTGAAACGCGGCGGCCGCCTCAATGTGTATGTGACACACGCAGATGAAGGTAATTCAGGCACGGCACAGGTTGAGGAAATGTGGCGTTTTTCGACGGGCCTGCATTGCCCGGAGAGTGACATGCGCTACACCGAGCCCACGCCGTCCCTGTTCTCTTTCAACTCGGCCATGGGTGCCTGTGCGACCTGCCGTGGTTTTGGACGTGTGATTGGTGTGGACTACGGGCTGGTGATCCCCAACGAGAAGCTCACGTTGCGCTCGGGCGCCATCAAGGTCATGCAAACCCCCGCCTGGAAAGAAGCACAGGACGACCTGATGCGCCATGCCGAGACGGCCGGCATTCCGCGCGACACGCCCTGGTACAAACTGACGCCTGAACAGCAGGCATGGGTGATCAATGGCTCACCCAGCTGGAACGGCAAGTGGAACCAGCACTGGTTCGGCATCAAGCGCTTTTTTGAGTATCTTGAGAGCAAGGCCTACAAAATGCATATCCGTGTGCTGCTGTCCAAGTACCGCAGCTACACAACGTGCGAAACCTGCAACGGCGCGCGTCTCAAGCTGGAGTCCTTGCTCTGGCGGCTGGGTACGAAGGAGGCGGCCGACGCGGCGCTGCCGGCAAGCGAGCGTTTCATGCCTGTGGGCGTGCAGTGGTCGCGTGAGCAGCTTGAAGCGCTGCCTGGCCTGGCCTTGCATGACCTGATGCGCCTGCCGATTGACCGCCTGCAAAAGTTTTCTGCAACGCTTTCAATTTCAGCAGTTGGCGATGATGCTGAACAGAAGGCCTTGAAGGCACTTTTCGACGAAATCCAGACCCGACTCAAGTACCTGTGCGATGTCGGTATCGGCTACCTGACGCTGGATCGTCAGAGTCGCACGCTCTCGGGTGGTGAGGTGCAGCGCATCAACCTGACCACTGCGCTGGGCACATCCCTGGTCAATACGCTGTTTGTACTTGACGAGCCATCCATCGGGCTGCATCCGCGCGACATGAACCGCATCACCCAGGCCATGCACAGGCTGCGTGACGCGGGCAATACGCTGGTCGTTGTCGAACATGACCCGGCTGTGATGCTGGCGGCGGACCGCATGATTGACATGGGGCCCGGCCCTGGCGAGAAGGGCGGGCAGATCGTGTTTGATGGCACACCTGAAGACCTCAAGCATGCGAACACACTGACCGGTGACTACCTGGGGTCGAGAAAAAAAATCAGTATCGGTTTCAAGCGGCCTGTGACGGACAGCACGCCCCGTCTCATTCTTGAGGGTGCGCGCGACCACAACCTGAAAAACCTGACGGTTGATTTCCCGCTGCAACGGCTGGTGTGTGTGACGGGCGTCAGCGGCTCTGGCAAGTCCACGCTGATGCAGGACATCCTCGCCCCCGCCTTGTTGCGCCAGTTCGGCAAGGCCACAGAGACACCAGGCCTGCATGATCGCCTGATGGGCGCGGATCATCTGACCGATGTGGTTTTTGTCGACCAGTCGCCGATTGGCAAGACCGCACGCTCGAACCCTGCAAGTTATGTGGGGGCCTGGGATGCCGTGCGTGACCTGTTTGCGCAGGCACCGCTGGCGCGCCAGCGCAGCTACACCTCGTCCAAGTTCAGCTTCAACAATGGTGATGGCCGTTGCCCGACTTGCGGTGGTTCGGGTTTTGAGCACGTTGAAATGCAGTTCCTGAGCGACGTGTATTTGCGCTGCCCTGACTGCGATGGCAAGCGCTATCGACCTGAAATTCTTGAAGTCACGATTGAGCGAAGGGCCATGGGCCAGGCGGCACCCAGCGTGATGAATGTGTCCGACGTGCTGAACCTGACCGTCAGCGAAGCAGTGCAGCTGTTTGCGCAGGACCGCGAAGTGGTGCGCGCCCTGCAACCCATTGTGGATGTGGGGCTGGAGTATGTAAAGCTGGGTCAGCCCGTGCCAACACTTTCGGGTGGCGAAGCGCAGCGGCTCAAGCTCGCGGGTTTTCTGGCCGATGCGAGCAAGACGCAAAGCGCAAGCAAGCAGGCGCTGGCCCTGAAGACGCCAGGCCGCGGTACGCTGTTTTTATTTGACGAACCGACCACGGGCCTGCATTTCGATGACATCGCCAAGCTGATGCGCGCATTGCGCAAACTGCTGGATGCGGGACATTCGCTCATCGTGATCGAACACAACCTTGATGTGATTCGCGCATCTGACTGGCTTATCGATCTGGGTCCCGAGGGCGGTGAAGCCGGTGGTCTGCTGGTGGCCGAAGGTACGCCTGAACAGGTGCGTGAGCACCCGACATCGCATACCGCGCTGGCCCTGCGTGAATACGAAGCCACCATGGGTCAGGTGTATGGTGTTGAAGAAGCCAAACCAAAGGCCTGGAAAACACGGCCGGTGTTCAGCAACCTGATACAGATCGTCAACGCGAAAGAAAACAATCTGAAAAGCCTGTCGGTGGATATTCCGCGCGGCAAGTTCAATGTGGTCACCGGCGTCTCGGGTTCCGGCAAATCCACGCTGGCGTTTGATATCCTTTTCAACGAAGGCCAGCGGCGCTATCTTGAGTCGCTTAATGCCTATGCGCGCAGCATCGTACAGCCGGCCGGGCGACCTGAGGTCGATGCGGTGTACGGCATTCCACCGACAGTGGCCATCGAACAGCGACTGTCACGCGGCGGCCGTAAATCCACCGTGGGTACGACGACGGAGGTCTGGCACTTTCTTCGCCTGCTGTACGTCAAGCTCGGTGTTCAGCACTGTACAAAAGATGGCGCAGCCGTCATGCCGCAGAGCCCCGAGAGCATTGCCGCGCAGTTGCTGAAAGCCTATCGGGGCAAACATATCGGCCTGCTCGCGCCGCTGGTGATTGCACGCAAGGGCGTGTACACCGAACTCGCGGACTGGGCACGGCCGCGCGGTTACACCCACTTGCGCATTGATGGTGAATTTTTGCCGACGACCAACTTTCCGCGCATAGACCGCTTCAAGGAACACACCGTCGAACTGCCGATTGCGGACATCCATGTCACACCGGAGAACGAAGCCGCATTGCGCCTCGCGCTGACCACAGCCCTGCAGCATGGCAAGGGGGTGGTGCATGTGCTGGCGCCACTGGACGGCCTGAAGGGCGCAATGATTGCCGGCACGTCGACCAAAGGCATAGGCCGGCTGGAGGCGTCATCTACCAAACGCGCCTGCCCGGTTTGCTCGACCTCTTACCCCGAACTTGACCCGCGCCTGTTCAGCTACAACAGCAAGCACGGCTGGTGCCCGGACTGTGTCGGCACCGGTGTCAAGCTCACCAAAGAGCAGCGCAAGGTTTTTGACGACTCGGTGCGCGATGATGACAACAAGGGTCGCGAGCAAAGTTTTGAAGAGCCTGAGGCAGAAGATGTTGTGGACACCGTTTGCCCCGGTTGTGAAGGCACGCGCCTGAACAAGCAGGCCAGGGCCGTGCAGTTTGCCGGGGTTGGCATTGCCGATATCGCACGCCTGTCGGTGACCGATGTGCGGGCCTGGGTGGAAACACTGAGTCTCAGTGGCCGTGAAGCGGGTATTGCCCGGGATTTGATTCCGGAGATCAAGAGCCGGCTGGAGTTTCTGGAGGATGTGGGCCTGGGCTACCTGACGCTGGACCGCGGCGCACCTACTCTCTCGGGCGGTGAGGCTCAACGTATCCGTCTGGCCGCGCAACTCGGCTCCAACCTGCAGGGTGTCTGTTATGTGCTGGATGAGCCGACGATCGGCCTGCACCCGCGCGACAACCAGATCCTGCTGCGTGCACTTGGCAAGCTCAGCGAGCGTGGCAACACGCTGGTGGTGGTCGAGCATGACGAGGACACCATACGCCGCGCCGACAACATCATTGATATCGGGCCGGGCGCGGGCAAGCGCGGCGGACGGCTGGTCGGCCAGGGCACAGCCGCACATCTGGCGACCGTGCCGGATTCATTGACGGGCCAGTATCTCGCCAACCCGCTGATCCACCCGCTGGAAGTCCGGCGTGAAACGCTGGCTGGCCTTGCGGCTGCCGAAGAGATCACGATGGATTCCGGTGCTGTGTCGGCGAAACCCCTGAGCAAACAAAAGCAGGCGCAACTCAAGGCGGCAGCACTCAAAGCTGCTGCGGCAAGCGCCAGTGCGCTACACAACGCAGCGCCTGCGGCCGCCAGCCCGTTCACTTCCTGGCTGAAGGTGACCCGGGCGGACCTGCACAACCTGAAGGACGTCAGCATTGACGTGCCGCTTTATCGTCTCGTCGCGGTCACGGGTGTGTCGGGTTCCGGCAAGTCGACGCTTGCGCGTGATGTGCTGCTGACCAATGTGCACGCCGCCGTGATGCAGCGCTCGACCAAGGCGGGCCGCGATGCGGATGCCGCCGGCAAACACCCGGCCTGGGCCGGTTGTGAAAGCATTGATGGTTACCAGTTGGTCGACCGCGTGCTTGAAGTGGACCAGACGCCCATCGGCAAGACCCCGCGCTCATGTCCGGCAACCTACATCGGTTTCTGGGACACGATACGCAAACTTTTTGCCGACACGCTGGAGGCGCGTGCGCGCGGTTATGCTGCGGGCCGTTTCAGCTTCAACACCGGCGAAGGCCGCTGCCCGACCTGTGAAGGCGCAGGCGTTCGTACCATCGGCATGAGCTTTTTGCCGGATGTGAAAGTGCTTTGCGAAACCTGCCACGGCGCGCGCTTCAATCCCGAGACACTCGCTGTGACCTGGCGGGGCAAAAGCATTGGCGAAGTGCTGAAGATGGAAGTTGACGAGGCGGTGGCGTTTTTCGCCTCCATGCCCAACATCAGCCACCCGCTGCAGTTGCTGAAAGACGTGGGCCTGGGTTACCTGACGCTGGGGCAGCCCTCGCCGACGCTATCAGGCGGTGAGGCGCAACGCATCAAGCTGGTGACCGAACTCAGCAAGGTACGCGACGACATCACGCGCCGGGGCCAGAAAGCGCCGCACACCCTGTATGTTCTTGATGAGCCGACGGTGGGCCTGCACATGGCAGACGTTGAAAAACTCAT
>JAZKCB010000258.1:0-5912 GCA_040388335.1 Pseudomonadota bacterium
GCGCAGGTACTGAATGAGCAGGCGCATTCGCTTCGCAACCAGTTGTCCCAGGCGCGCGACCAGCAGCTGAACGCGCTGGCTGTGCTGGTTGGTCAACCATTGCCGTCACTCGCAGACGCGGGCGTATTACCGGATGTGAATTCTCTGGGAGAACTGGACCCGGGGTTGCCTTCTGCCCTGTTGCTGTGGCGACCAGACATCCTGCAGGCCGAACACCAGCTGCTGGCCGCCAATGCCAACATTGAAGCAGCCCGTGCGGCCTTGTTCCCGCGAATGGATTTGACGGGCAGCTTGGGTACGGCCAGCGCCGCTCTTGGGGGACTTTTTCGTGCCGGAAACCGTGCGTGGACGTTTTTGCCGACCATCTCCCTGCCGATCTTTGACCATGGTCGATTGCGCGCCAATCTGTACGCCACCGAGGCGCGCCAGGGCATCGCCGTAGCCAATTACGAAAAAACCATCCAACAGGCTTTCAGGGAAGTGGCCGATGCACTGGCTGCGCGGCAATGGCTGACAAGTCAACAGGAAGTGGCTGCACGTACGTTGACTGCACAGGCTGAGCGCGCTCGCCTGTCGCAGATGCGCTTTGACAACGGCGCTGCTGCTTTTCTGGAGGTGCTGGATGCACAACGGGATCTGCTGGCCGCGCGCCAGCAGCTTGTGCAGGTCAGGCGCGCATTGCTCTCAAACCGGCTCAGCCTGTATGCCGCCCTGGGGGGAGGTATTCGGAATGGTGTCGACGCGACGATTCCCGGGGGCGCCGCCAGCCTCCCTGATCGAGGAGCACTACCACAGTGACAAGCCTGCAGATGTTCAGAAAATACCGGTGGGTCTTTATTTCCGTCATCGGGCTGTGTGTTGTCGCTATTGGTTTGTACGGCTGGAAGGTGCTGCGCCCGGCAGGCCCTGGCGAGGGTTTTGCCAGCGGCAATGGCCGGATAGAAGCGACCGAGATCGACATTGCGACAAAGCTGGGGGGGCGTGTTGAGGATATCGTTGCCGCGGAGGGCGATTTTGTATCTGCGGGACAGGTCCTGGCCCATATGCATGTGCAGACGCTCAACGCACAGCGCAACGAGGCCATTGCCATGCGGCAGCAGTCCATGAGCGCCGTAGCCAGTGCTGAAGCGCAGGTTGCAGTGCGGGAAAGTGACCGGGAGGCAGCACTTGCAGGCGTGGTGCAGCGCGACAGCGAGCTTGACAGCGCCCAGCGCCGACTGGCTCGTTCGGAAGTGCTCACGCGTGAAGGTGCTTCTTCTGAACAGGAACTTGATGATGACCGCGCCCGCGTGCGAAGTGCGCAAGCCGCCCTTGCTGCGACGCGTGCCCAGGTTCGTGCTGCGCAGGCTGCTGTTGTTGCGGCGCGCACGCAGGTTACAGGGGCTCATGCGGCAGTGGCGGCGGCGGATGCCACCGTAGGACGGGTGAATGCAGATATCGAGGACAGCGTTCTCGTGGCGCCGCGCGCCGGAAGGGTGCAGTACCGCATTGCACAGCCGGGCGAGGTGTTGGGCGCGGGCGGCAAGGTCTTGAACCTTGTGGATTTGTCCGAGGTCTATTTGACCTTCTTTCTGCCAGAAGCCAGTGCAGGGCGCCTGGCGCTTGGCAGCGAGGTGCATATCGTGCTGGATGCAGTGCCGCAGTATGTCATCCCGGCGCGCGTTTCATTTGTAGCCAGCACCGCCCAGTTCACCCCCAAGACGGTCGAAACCGCAAGCGAGCGCGAGAAGCTGATGTTCCGCGTGAAGGCGCAGATCGACAGGGAGCTGCTGCTCAGGTACCTGCGGCAGGTTAAAACCGGTGTGCCTGGCGTCGCATGGGTGCGGCTGGACCCAAAGGCACCATGGCCACCAGAGTTGATGGTGAAAGTCCCGCCGTGAATGCATCGCCGGGTCTGCCCGTCGTCGCAAGACTTTCCGGCGTCACCTTGCGCTACGGCCGTTCTGTTGCGCTGGACGGTATAAGTCTGGATGTTCCGGCCAGCTGCATGGTCGGACTGATCGGGCCGGACGGTGTGGGCAAGTCGACATTGCTGTCCCTTGTCGCAGGTGCACGCGAGATGCAGCAAGGCAGCCTGAAGGTCCTGGATGGTGACATGCGCGATGCTGTTCACCGCCAAAGCGTCTGTCCCCGCATCGCCTATATGCCACAGGGCCTTGGACGCAACCTCTACGCCACGCTGTCGGTTGAGGAGAATCTCCAGTTCTTCGGACGCCTGTTCGGGCACGATTCAGCAAGCCGACGGCAACGAATCGATATTCTGACGGCAAGTACCGGGCTCGCACCGTTTCTGTCACGTCCGGCCGGCAAGTTGTCGGGTGGCATGAAACAGAAGCTGGGCCTTTGCTGTGCGCTGATCCACGACCCGGACCTGTTGATTCTTGACGAGCCCACCACCGGTGTCGATCCGCTCTCACGCGCGCAGTTTTGGGCACTGATAAAACGCATTCGTGCCAGCCGCCCTGGTATGAGCGTGATCGTCGCAACCGCTTACATGGAGGAAGCAGATCGTTTCGACTGGCTGGTCACCATGGATGCAGGACGAATTCTTGCAACAGGCACACCCGCCGAGCTGAAAGAGCATACCCACTGCCGTTCACTGGAGTCCGCCTTCATTGCGCTGCTTCCTGCTGCGAGACGGCGTGGTCATGTGGAGGTGGTGATTCCTCCAATGGTGGATCATGGCGAAGGGTTTGCCATCGAGGCAACAGGCTTGACGATGCGATTCGGTGAGTTCGTGGCAGTCGACAAGGTTGACTTCAGGATCCGGCGTGGCGAGATTTTCGGATTTGTAGGGTCCAACGGCTGCGGCAAATCGACGACCATGAAAATGCTGACCGGCCTGCTGGCGCCAGCCCAGGGGCAGGCGCTGCTGTTTGGTCGTGCTATCGATGCAAAGGACATGACCACGCGGCGGCGGGTTGGCTACATGTCCCAGTCCTTTTCGCTCTACGTTGAACTGACCGTGCGTCAGAACCTGGTGCTCCATGCGCGTCTTTTCAGTCTGCCCGAGGCGGGCATCGCAAAAAGGGTCGATGAGATGCTCAGCCGCTTTGATCTTGCGGGGGTGCAGAACTGCCTGCCGGACAGTTTGCCGCTGGGTCTGCGGCAGCGCCTTTCACTGGCGGTGGCGATGGTACACAGCCCGGACCTGCTGATTCTGGACGAGCCCACCTCGGGCGTTGACCCGATTGCACGCGACCTGTTCTGGCGGCTCATGGTGGATCTTGCGCGCAAGGACAAGGTCACCCTCTTTATATCGACCCATTTTATGAATGAGGCGGCCCGCTGCGACAGGATATCGCTCATGAATGCAGGCCGGGTTCTTGTGACCGATGTGCCGGCATCGCTGGCAAGCGCGCGGGGTGTGGCTACGCTGGAGGAAGCCTTCATCAGCTATCTGGAGGAAGCTGATAAGGAAAAAGCCCTGTCGCCGGGCACCACGCCAGGGACACTACAACTAGATGCACGCGGCCCCACAGACCGGCGCCGGCTCAGCGGCTTCAGTCCTGCGCGTGCATGGAGTTATACCCTGCGGGAAACGCTTGAGTTAAGGCGGGATCCGGTGCGCGCCACGCTCGCCATGCTGGGTACCGCCATCCTCATGTTCATCATCGGCTATGGCATGAGCCTGGATGTGGAGAACCTCAGCTATGCCGTGCTCGACCATGACCAGACAACACTCAGTCAGGCGTACGCGCTCAACCTGTCAGGCTCGCCGTATTTCACCGAGAAAGTGCCGCCTGCAAGCGAACTCGAGCTTGACCGGCGCATGCGGGCTGGTGAGATATCCCTGGCCGTCGAGATCCCTGCGAACTTTGCGCGTGACATGCAGCGCGGGGTGCCAGCGCAGATCGGTGCATGGGTCGACGGCTCCATGCCTGCCCGCGGTGAAACGATTCGCGGTTACATGCTTGCGATGCACGCGCAATGGCTCGCCGAACAGCAACTGCAGCGCTCCGGCGCACTGCCTGTTGCTGCCAGCAGGGTTGAAATCCGTTTTCTCTACAACGCCGATGTCAAAAGCCTGCCAGCCATGGTGCCAGCGGTCATCCCCATGTTGCTCATGATGATTCCAGCCATGTTGACGGCACTTTCCGTGGTGCGTGAGAAGGAACTCGGTTCCATCGTCAATCTTTACGTCACGCCGGTCACCCGTTCGGAGTTTTTGCTGGGCAAACAATTGCCTTATATCGGGTTGGGTCTGCTCAACTTCCTCGTCATGACCGTGCTCGCCGTCACCGTGTTTGGTGTGCCTGTCAAGGGTAGCTTTGCTGTACTGATGCTGGCGGCGCTCTTCTACATCGTCTGTTCCACCAGTCTGGGCCTGTTTGTATCGACCTTCACCAAGAGCCAGATGTCGGCGTTGTTCGTCACCATCATCGGCACCATCATTCCCTGCGTGCAGTTTGCCGGGCTGATCAACCCGGTATCTTCGCTCTCGGGGCCAGGTGCGTGGATCGGGCAGATCTACCCTGCAACGCACTTTTTGATCATCAGTCGCGGGGTGTTCAACAAGGGCCTCGGCTTTGCAGAACTCGCTGGCTCTTTCTGGCCATTGGTTGCTGCTGCACCCATTGTTCTCGGGCTGGCCATCATGCTGCTCAGAAAACAGATGCGTTGACATGGCTGCTTCGTTGTCCAATGTCTTCCGCCTCGGTGTCAAGGAGTTGTGGAACCTGGCCCGTGATCCCATGATGCTGGCGCTGATCGTCTATACCTTCACGGTTTCCATCTATGTGGCGGCAACCGCCATGCCCGAGAGCCTGTACCGTGCAGCTGTGGCTATCGTTGACGAGGATGCCTCTCCGCTTTCCGGGCGTATTGCCGAGAGTTTTTACCCGCCGCATTTCAACCTGCCTCATCGTGTCACCCTGGCTCAGGGCGACGTGGCGCTGGACCACGGTGACTACACATTCCTGCTGGTCATTCCTGCCGGCTTTCAGCGCGACGTGCTTGCGCGACGTTCGCCAGCCATTCAGCTCAATGTGGATGCCACCCGCATGAGTCAGGCCTTTACGGGCAGCGGTTACATCCAGGAGATCATCGGGGGCGAAGTGAATGCTTTTGTGGCCCATCATCGGGCAGAGACCGTACCGCCGGTAGAGCTGCGCATGCGCTTGCGCTTCAACCCCAACCTGGAGCAGGCGTGGTTTGGCTCGCTCATGGAGATCATCAACAACGTGACCATGCTGTCGGTCATCCTGACGGGTGCGGCCCTGATTCGTGAACGGGAGCGGGGCACCATCGAACACCTGCTGGCCATGCCCGTGACGCCACTCGATATCATGCTGTCCAAAATCTGGTCCATGGGCCTGGTGGTATTGCTTGCTGCATGGCTGTCGTTAATTTTTGTTGTGCAGGGCGTGCTGCAGGTGCCTGTGCAGGGCGACATCGGCCTTTTCATGGTGGCTGCAGCCCTGCACCTTTTTGCCACGACCTGTATGGGGATTTTTCTCGCCACCCTTGCACGTAGCATGCCGCAGTTTGGCATGTTGCTCGTGCTGGTACTGCTGCCCCTTGAACTGCTTTCTGGCGGTGCCACGCCCCGCGAAAGCATGCCGCAACTGGTTCAAAATATCATGCTTGCGGCGCCTACAACACACTTCGTATCTGCCGGCCAGGCCATACTGTTCAGGGGTGCCAGCCTGGCAATGGTCTGGCCGCAGCTGCTCTGCATTCTTGTCATCGCGCTTGCGCTGTTCGCCGCCTCATTAAGCCGCTTTCGGAAGACCATTGCGCTGATCTCGTAGAAATGATGGCGCGGGGCCCCGGTCAGCTGGCCCGAATCGCTGTCTCTGAACGCGAGTCGGGGACATGGGGTCTTAACCTCAAAGCGAGGTTTTCTTTTCTGTACGGGGCTTAGGAAGCAAAGTTCACAATCAAGTGAGCTAAGTTCCTATGGTGATTCA
>JAZKCB010000259.1:0-2760 GCA_040388335.1 Pseudomonadota bacterium
GCGTGTGACTTAAACCGCTCATCCACCCTTCCGCGAAGCCTTCGATTGTAGCAGTGCGAAACGGCAGTTTCCGGCTGTTCACTGAAGTGCGTTCTGGAATCGGTGCTTTTCGAGCTGAGCCAGGGTAACAAAACCGAGCGCCTTGCTATGTGTGGACTCCAGCACGACGGGTGCTGCCTTGCCGGCCTCCAGCGCCTCGCGCCAGCGGTTGGCGCAGACGCACCAGCGGTCGCCGGGTTTGAGGCCGGCAAAGCGATATTCAGGCCTTGGCGTGACAAGATCGTTGCCTTTTTCAAGCGAAAAATCAAGGAAATCCTGGGTAACCCGGACGCAGATCAGGTGCGAGCCCTGATCTGTCTCATCCGTGTTGCAGCAGCCGTCCCTGAAGTAGCCGGTCAACGGGTCATAGGAGCATGGAACAAGATCCGTACCCAACACGTTTTTGGCCTCATTCAACTCGAAACTCATGGCTGCGACCCTTTCAAAATCAGATGGAACAGATTAAACCTTGTTGCCCTGGACCATCTTCATGGCCGAGCCAATCAGTGCGGCCACTTCTGTCATGTTGCTGGGCACGATGAGCGTGGTCTTGGCGTCCTTGGCGACCTTTGAATAGGCCTCGACCGCCTGCTCGGCAACCTTGAGCTGCACGGCTTGCTCGCCACCCGGCTGGCGAATGGCTGCGGCCACCAGTTCAATGGCCTTGGCATTCGCGTCGGCCACCGCCATGATGGCGGCCGCCTCGCCCTGGGCGTTGTTGATGGCGGCGAGTTTTTCGCCTTCGGAGCGGGCAATAAATGCCTCGCGTTCGCCGGTTGCGATGTTGATCTGCTCCTGCCGCCGGCCTTCGGATGCTGCGATGAGGGCGCGCTTTTCACGTTCGGCCGTGATCTGCGATTGCATGG
Source organism: Pseudomonadota bacterium (assembly GCA_040388335.1). Lineage (GTDB taxonomy): Bacteria > Pseudomonadota > Gammaproteobacteria > Burkholderiales > Burkholderiaceae_C > Polaromonas. The sequence goes on from JAZKCB010000259.1 coordinate 906, forward strand.
CGTGCAGGATTTCCTTGGGCGGCGTCAGGTCCTTGATTTCATAACGCAGCACCTTGACACCCCAGTTCAGCGCGGCTTCATCAATGGCGGCCACGACTTGTGCGTTGATGATGTCGCGCTCTTCAAAGGTCTTGTCGAGCTCCAGTTTGCCAATCACAGAGCGCAGCGAGGTTTGCGCGAGCTGCGTCACGGCGACGATGTAGTTGGAAGAGCCGTAGCTGGCGCGCATCGGGTCAGTCACCTGGAAGTAAAGAATGCCGTCAACCTGCAGCTGGGTGTTGTCGCGTGTGATGCAGACCTGGCTGGGCACATCCAGCGGGATTTCCTTCAGGCTGTGTTTGTAGGCGACCCGGTCGACAAACGGCACCAGAAAATTCAGCCCAGGCGTCAATGAGCCATGGTATTTGCCGAGGCGTTCGATCACCCAGGCGTTTTGCTGCGGCACCACCTTGATGCTGCGCACGACAAAAATGACGGCGATGACGAGAATAATGAGCGCGATTTCCATGGTATCTCCGTTGGTTCAGGCCTTGGCAACATGCCAGACCCCAAATTCTGAATTTCCAGTCAGCTGGAACTTCAGCGCTTTTCAATCACCAGGCGGTTGCCCAGCATTTCCTTGATGTGGAACTGGCCTGCGGCGCCCGGCTCCATGCCTGGGCTGTCCAGCACAGCCGTCCAGCTGGCACCTCGGTATTTGACAGTCGCGGTACCGTCGGTGTTCCATTTGTCTATCTGCACCGGCTCGCCGATGTCGATGTGCACGTCGGGGTTTGATTGCGCCGGCAATGCTCTGGACCTGCCGCCGCTTTTGAGGTGCCACGCCACGACAGAACCGCCTCCGACAACAGCGGCAGTAATGATCTGCGCGGTAAGGGGAAGGCCAAGGTGCGCGGAAATGGCGGCTGCCACCAGGCCAATGGCCAGCATCAAAAGATAAAAAGTCCCTGTGGCGAGTTCAATCGCCACTGCGGCTCCCGCCAACAGCCACCAGATGGTTGATTCAGCCATGGTTTCTTCCCTTTACTTTTGATTTGTAGGTACTGAGCCACATTTTGGGGCAAATAGCCGTTCCCGCAGAGGGATGACCTTTTATTTCCGTACACTTCGCACATTCCGCAGGCTTGCGCTGGCCGAACAAGCCGCCATGCCCGTCACTTCACATTGCCCACACCCTACACAGCCGTTATGAAATTTCGCTTTCCCATCGTCATCATCGATGAAGACTTCCGCTCCGAGAACACCTCGGGCCTGGGCATCCGTGCGCTGGCACAGGCGATTGAAACCGAAGGCTTTGAAGTGCTGGGTGTGACGAGCTATGGTGACCTCTCGCAGTTTGCCCAGCAGCAAAGCCGTGCGAGCGCCTTCATCCTGTCGATTGATGACGAAGAGTTCACGCCCGGCCCGGACCTGGACCCCGCCGTTTTGAACCTGCGCACATTTATTGAAGAGGTGCGCCGCAAGAACCTCGACGTGCCGATTTACGTCTATGGCGAAACCAAGACTTCGCGCCACATCCCCAACGACATCCTGCGCGAGCTGCACGGCTTCATCCACATGTTTGAAGACACGCCGGAGTTTGTGGCCCGCCACATCCTGCGTGAAGCCAAGAGCTACCTTGAAGGCGTGCAGCCGCCGTTTTTCAAGGCGCTGCTCGATTACGCCGAAGACGGTTCCTATTCATGGCATTGCCCAGGCCACTCCGGCGGCGTGGCTTTCCTCAAGAGCCCGGTCGGCCAGATGTACCACCAGTTTTACGGTGAGAACATGCTGCGGGCCGACGTCTGCAATGCGGTCGAAGAGCTGGGCCAGCTGCTGGACCACAACGGCGCGATTGGCGCCAGCGAGCGCAATG
>JAZKCB010000260.1:0-2453 GCA_040388335.1 Pseudomonadota bacterium
CTCATGATGAGGCGCATCAGGTGCAGCATCTCGTCGTGGAAGATTTCGCGGTGCTCGATGGTGCGCTGCAGCGCTTCCTGCGGAGTGATCTTGTGGCTGTTGGGCATGTCTGTCTCTTGTTAGTTGACTGGATTATCCGAAAAGGCCAGCTTGAGGCCAAACCCCATGAACATGACGCCGGCTGCGCGCTCAAGCCACCGTATGCCGCGCTGCACCGCCGTCATGCGGGCTGCCAGCCAGGCTGCGGTAAGTGCCCAGCCGACATTGACCCACAGCGCATTGAAGTTGAACAGCAGACCCAGCAACATAAAAGCGAGGGGCTTGCTGTCAACGCCGGGAGCAATGAACTGCGGCACAAAGGCCAGGAAGAACAAAGCGACCTTGGGGTTGAGCGCATTGGTCAGAAAGCCGCTGAGAAAAATGGCATTGAGCGTCGGCGCAGCGCCAGTGGTTGCTGCAGAAAGGTTTTCAGATGCCCGCGTGCCCGAGAGCAGCATGCGCAGCCCGACATACACCAGGTAAGCAGCACCCGCCCACTTCAGCACGGTGAACGCCGTTGCGGACGCGGCCATCAAGGCACTCACACCAATCGCCGCAGCAAAGATGTGTACAAAACAACCCGCCGTGATGCCAAGCGCCGCGACCATGCCAGCACGGGCGCCAGAGCGCAGCGCACTCGCCGCGATGTAAAGCACATCCGGGCCGGGTGTCAGGTTCAGCAAAATGCCGGCGATGACAAACAGGCCAATGTGCTCGACGCCCATCAGCGCTGCTCCATGAAGTTTTTCAGCATGGCGTGACCGTGTTCGGTGAGGATCGATTCAGGATGAAACTGCACGCCCTGAATCGGCAGCTCTTTATGCCGCACACCCATGATCTCGCCGTCGTCCGTCCACGCGGTCACGGCCAGAACGTCCGGGCAGCTCGATTTTTCAATCGCCAGCGAATGGTAGCGGTTGACGGTGAACTGCTCGGGCAAATCCGCAAACACGCCTTCACGTGTCGTCGTGATCACGCTGGTCTTGCCGTGCATGAGCTGTTGCGCACGGATGATGTTGCCGCCAAACGCTGCGCCTATGCTTTGGTGCCCAAGGCAGACGCCCAGGATAGGCAACTTGCCCGCGAAATGCTGAATGGCGGCAACCGAGATGCCAGCCTCTGCGGGGGAGCAGGGGCCGGGCGACACCACAAGCCGGTCAGGCTTTTGCGCAGCGATTTCCTCAAGCGTGATCTCATCATTGCGAAAGGTGTGCACGTCAGCACCCAGCTCACCAAAGTACTGCACGATGTTGTAGGTGAAGCTGTCGTAGTTGTCGATCATCAATATCTTCATGATGTTTACTCCAGACCTTCTTCGACCAGTTCACTCGCCCTGAGCAAGGCGCGCGCCTTGGCCTCTGTTTCTTTCCACTCAAGTTCAGGTATCGAGTCAGCTACCACACCTGCTGCTGCCTGCACATACAGCATCTGGTCCTTGATGATGCCGGTACGAATGGTGATGGCCACGTCCATGTCGCCTGAATAACTGAGGTAGCCGCAAGCCCCGCCGTAGAGGCCGCGCTTGGTCGGCTCCAGCTGGTCGATGATCTCCATCGCATGCACCTTGGGCGCGCCGCTCAGCGTGCCTGCCGGGAAGGTGGCGCGCAGCACATCCATGCCCGACATGCCATCCAGCAGCGCGCCCTCGACGTTGCTCACGATGTGCATCACGTGGCTGTAACGCTCCACAGCGAAAGCTTCGGTCACTTTCACCGAACCGGTTTTCGCGATGCGACCGATGTCATTGCGTGCCAGGTCGATGAGCATGACGTGTTCAGCGCGTTCTTTCGGGTCATTGACCAGTTCATGCTCGACCGCCTTGTCGGCTTCCGGTGACGAAGCACGGGGACGCGTGCCTGCCAGCGGACGAATCGTCACTTTCTGGCCGCCACCCAGGGATTCCTCGACCTGCTCCTGCCGCACCAAAATCTCAGGCGAGGCGCCCACCACATGGAAGTCGCCGAAGTGGTAGTAATACATGTACGGCGAAGGGTTCAGCGAGCGCAGCGCGCGGTACAGGCTGAGCGGCGATTCGGTGTAGCGCTTCTTGATACGCTGGCCGACCTGCACCTGCATGAAGTCGCCGCCCTCAATGAGCTTTTTGGCGCGCTCGACGGCGGCGATGTAATCAGCCTTGGCAAAGTCGCGCTCGGCCGGGTAGCCCTGGGTCTGTTTCACGACGGGTGCGCTGACGGAATACTTGAGCTGGTCCTTCAGGCTGCGCAGGCGCTTTTTGGCATTTGAATACGCCTCGGGCTGGGCAGGGTCGGCATACACAATCATGTAGAGCTTGCCCGAAAGGTTGTCGATGACGGCCAGCTCTTCGCACTGCAGCAGCATGATGTCGGGGCAACCCAGCGTGTCGGGCGGGCAGCTGGCTTCGAGTTTTTTTTCGATGTAACGCACCGCGTCAT
>JAZKCB010000261.1:0-5472 GCA_040388335.1 Pseudomonadota bacterium
GCAGCGCGCGAAACGTTTAACAACTGGCTGTCTACCCGGCGTGCAACCCAACAGGCTGATCAGGACCCGGAACTGATGGCACGCACCCGTGCCCTGGACGCGTTGAAAGAGCGTGAGCGTGCAACGGGTGTCGCTGTTGAGGCGCAGCAGCAGGCCGCGCTGGACGCCAGACAGACCGTTGCACGTGAAAAACGCAAGCTTGCGGAGATGGAAACGGTGGCGCGCGAAAAGCTCAATGCCGAATACCGCCGGATTGAGTTGCGCGTGTTTTTGTATCGCCTTGCTTTGACTTTGCCACTGCTCGCAATTGCCGGCTGGCTGTTTGTCAAAAAGCGCAAAAGCACTTATTGGCCATTTGTCTGGGGCTTTGTCTTTTTTGCGCTGTTTGCCTTCTTCGTCGAACTGGTGCCCTACCTGCCGAGCTACGGCGGTTATGTGCGCTACATCGTCGGGATCATCGTGACGGTGGTGGTCGGGCGGCAGGCCATCGTTTCGCTGAACCGTTATCTGGAAAAGCAGAAACTCGCCGAGCAATTGCCGGATGTGCAGCGACGTGAAGAACTCAGTTACGACACGGCATTGACGCGCCTTTCAAAAGGGGTGTGCCCTGGCTGCGAACGGCCGGTGGACCTTAAAAATCCGGAGATCGATTTCTGCCCGCATTGCGGCATCGGGCTGTTTGACCATTGCATGAAATGCACCACGCGCAAGAGTGCGTTTGCAAAGTTTTGTCATGCGTGCGGCAGTACCGCCGAGCGTGGCAGGGCATTTTCACCATTGTTGAAGGCGGGTATGGGTGCTGGGGCTGGTGTCAGCCCTGCGGCTCGGCCGGGAGAGACTCAATCTGCCTGAGGCAGCTGGCTTTATGCAGATCAGGTCAGGGTTGGCTTTTTTCGACCAGATATTCGCGTGAATACCAGAAGGTGTCAGGCGTTTCAAGGGCAGCCCAGGTTCCTTCTTTAGGGTCCTGCCTTGAGCGTATGTCCCAGCGTACATCGATCACGCGGCAGTTGGCGCATGCCGGCTGGCCCAGCCTGCGCTGCACCAATACATAGCGGCTGGTCTTGAACAGCTCTTCAATCTCGGCATCGCCGGTGTCCACCGGCTGAGGCGCATCGTAGGCCGCGATTTTTGCGCCCTTGAGGTAGAACTGGTAACGCTCGAACTGGCCGTTGAAGTTGTTGGGCACCCGCACCGGCTGGCCTTGCATGAGGGCGACGGTGCTGGCCTTGAAGTGGCCTATGGGCCCATTGAAGGGCGCGGTCACCCAGGCCATGGCCATCAGGAAGGCAAAGCTGCAGGGCAGTGTCAGGGCTTGCGCCCATGATTTTTTGAGGATACCGGCAATGCTGAAGACGACCGTCAATGCAAGCAAGGCCCAGAACAGTGGCGAATAAACCCGGCTGTCCTGCGTCGCCTTCACCGCGCCGTAGCCAATCGATGCCATCGCCAGCGCGCCCAGAATCGCAAAGACCAGTGTGAGGCTGAACCAGATGCGGCCAATGCGCTGCCAGTACAGCGCGATGAGCACGGCAACTGCGGGCATGGCCGGAATCAGGTAACGCGCCGAACGCTGGCTGGGCAGCATGAACACCAGCGCCAATGCCAGCAACCACAGCCACATGACCTTTTCTGCATCGCCAATGCTTTCGCTGGTAGGACGACGCGCGCGCCAGCTGCGCCATGCCGCCCATGCGCAACCCACAGACAGCGGAAACAGCAGGCCTGCATTCACAAAATAGCCGGTGAGGATGACCGGTATGCCGCCCGCGCCGCTGAACGCCAGCGACAGATAGGACTGGCCAGACTTGAACTTGCCGGCGTTTTCACCCACAACAAACTCGCGCCAGACTTCGCCCGGCAGCGGGTCCAGTACAAACCACAGGCTGAACACGCCAACGGCCAGCATGCAGATGATGGCGGTCTTGAATGCATCGCCCAAAAGCCCGGCGCGAACAATCTGCCATGGCGCACGACGCGCATGCACGACCTGATAACACAGCGCCAGCGCGAGGCCGACAGGCGCGACCATCGCAAACGATTTGTAGAGGCAGCCGAGGCCGATGACGAGTCCGGCCAGCAGGGGAAACTGCCAGCGCGACGTCAACAGTTTTGCGGGCGACCAGGCAATCGCAAAAAACACGCTGCCCAGCCAGAAGGTTTCAGGCGCGCTCGTGAGGTAAGGACGGCCGTAACGATAGGTGCTGAAGAAACACAGGAACACCACGGCAGCCATCGCGCCCATGGATATCGCCTGCTTGTTCCGTGTCTGCAGCTCTGAAGGGTCTCCCAGGCGCGTCGAATCGCGAGAAATCCTCCACGTCAGCAGCCCCACCATCGCCGCCGTCAGCCACAGGTAGATGACGCTGGGAAAACGCAGCCGCAAAAGAGTCCAGTGCTCACCCCAGCCGCCTGCCACCATGGCTTGCCAGAACAGCATGGGCGGCTTGGTGTTACGCATGAAATCGTAAGAGCTGACCAGCGGCAACCAGTGGCCGCTTTCGGCCGTCAGGCGCGCGATGTGTGCATAGACCAGCTCATCGCCGTTGCGCGGGATGTGGTCGCCACCCAGCTGGAACAAATAACCGAGCGCCACCACCAGCGCCAAAGCCAGCCAGAAAACATGCGCAGGGATGCGCTTTGTGGATTGCGGCTGGCTGTTCATGGGTGGCCAGTGGGGGAGTCCGATGGGTCAGGTGGCTCGTTCTTGCGGCGCCGAAATGTCAGCCTGTCGTTCGCCAGAAAGTTGAAGGCGCTGGCCAGTGCGATGGCGAGGATGTTGGCAATCGCGTAGTGCAGATAAATGGCCAGCCACTTTGTCACCAGGAACTGGATCGTGATGGACAGGGCCGCAGCCACTACATATTTGGCAAACAGCACAAGTGCCGATTGCTGCACGGCGTTCTGGCGGTCGCGCCAGGTCATCCTGCGGTTCCAGTAGAAGTTGCTGATGGTCGCGATGCTGATGGCCAGTGCAATCGAGTAGTTCAGGCGGTCATGCGAGTCTGCGATGTGCCTGAACAAATACTCCTGCGAGAAGGCCAGCACGGCGATATTGATCACGGTGCCACTTGCACCGACCAGACCGAATCTGATGAAACGCCAACGCGCCATGGGCTGCAGCTTTGGTGGCAGCAGGGCGATCAGCCTTTCTGCAAAGTCCCGCAGCTTGCTCATCCAGTAACCGCCTGATCCGCGGACAGGCATTCACGTGCCTTCGCCAGCACAGTCTCGGGTGCGATCACCTTGAGGCACTGGTTGTCGCCATCGCAATAAGACGAACGGTGGTTGTAAGCCGTCAGGCAGGGCGAGCAGGGGTAGCTGCTGTAAAACGAATGGCAGCGTGGCGTGAGCGGTGCATACAGGCCGGGGGTTTCAGGGCCGAAAAGCATCAGCGTCCAGATCGGCGTCAGCGCCGCAAACTGGCCAGGCCCGCCATCATTGGTCACCAGCAGCCTGGCGACATGAAACAGCGCCAGCAATTCTGCGATTGACCGTGTGTAGCCTGTGAGGTCAATCACGGGCCCCGCAGGGAACGCCTTGTTGACGTTGGCGACCAGTTGCTGCGCCAGCGCCTGGTCGTCCTTCAGGCCAATGACGGCCACCGCACAGCCGTCGGCCACCAGGCCTTCACAGAGTGCGGTGTAAGACGCCAGCGGCCAGGCGCGTATCGGCAAAATGCCACCGCCGGGGTACACAAGGACCAGCGGTTTGCCTGCGATGGCGGGGAAGTCATTGGCAAGCCGGCGTGCTATGTCGGGTTTGAGAGCCGGGTCAAGCTGCACATGCGGCGGCGGCTTGCCCGACAGCGTGATCGTCTGCTTGGACTTTGGCACCGCCGTCGAATCAATCGCACGGGCCAGCGTCAAAAACTGCGCGCTGATGTGCTGGTAAGGGTTGTAGGGCACGCGCCGATTGATGTGCGAGCCGCGGTACAGGCCTTCCTGTGTGTGCCTGTGAAAGCCGACCCGCACAGACGCACCGCTGGCAAACGACAGCAGGCTGCTGATGCGCGAAAAAAGTTCGCAGTCAATCGCCACATCAACGTTTGCCCTTCGCAGGTCCTTGATGGCCTTCCACAGGCTGCCGAGCAATCCCTTGAGCGATTTGTCGTCAACAGCGTGCACGTTCTCCGGCTTGATGAGCTGCATCAGGTCAAGGATTTCCCGGTTCTTGCCGAACAGCAGCGCGTGCAGTTCTGCATCGGGGTAACGTGTCTTCAGCCGCGTGAACATGTCGTGCGCCAGCACCAGGCTGCCCATCTCGGACAACAAAATGATGACGATGGCACGCGGCGACTTGTCCGCCAGGCCCGATGGGCGGAAGGGGCGGGTCACTGCATCGGCCAGAGACACCGCCGCGCACAGCGGTATGCCCACCCAGCGGTCTATCCAGCGCTGAACGTCGATGTTCATACGCCCCGTGCCCGGTCGGCCTTGAACTGCTGCACAAACTCGCCAAATCTGCCGGCATCCAGCGCATCGCGCACTTCCTGCATCAGGTTCAGGTAGTAATGCAGGTTATGGATGCTCGACAGCATTGGGCCCAGCATTTCGCCGCAGCGGTCCAGGTGGTGCATGTAGGCGCGGCTGAAGTTTTTGCAGGTGTAGCAACTGCAGGTCGCGTCGACAGGTGCGTCTTCCGATTTGTAGCGTGCATTGCGTATCTTCAGGTCGCCAAAGCGCGTGAACATGTGGCCGTTGCGCGCGTTGCGCGTCGGCATCACGCAATCAAACATGTCGACACCTGCAGCCACACCTTCGACCAGATCTTCCGGCGTGCCCACGCCCATCAGGTAGCGTGGCTTGTGGGCAGGCAGGCGGTGCGGCGTGTGCGCCATGATGCGCTGCATTTCGTCCTTCGGCTCGCCAACGCTGACGCCGCCGATGGCGTAGCCGGGCAGGTCAAGCTCGACAAGGGCATCGAGCGATTCCTGGCGCAGGTTTTCAAACATGCCGCCCTGCACGATGCCAAACAATGCATTCGGATTTTCAAGCCGCGCAAACTCCGTCATGCAGCGGCTGGCCCAGCGTTTGCTGAGCTCCATCGAGGTGCGCGCTTCGCCTTCTGTCGTGATGTGACCTGCCGTGTCATACGGCGTGCATTCGTCAAACTGCATCACGATGTCACTGTTCAAAATGGTCTGGATCTGCATCGAGATCTCGGGCGTCAAAAACAGCTTGTCGCCATTCACAGGCGATGAAAACTTCACGCCTTCTTCGGTGATCTTGCGGCCCTTGCCGTCGGTGCCGCCCAGCGACCAGACCTGAAAGCCGCCGCTGTCGGTCAGTATGGGTTTGTCCCAGCTTTCAAAGCGGTGCAGGCCGCCGAACTGCTTGACCACATCCAGGCCGGGACGCATCCACAGATGAAAGGTGTTGCCCAGAATGATTTGCGCGCCCATCTCATGCAGCGATTGCGGCATCACGCCCTTGACCGTGCCATAGGTGCCGACCGGCATGAAGATGGGCG
>JAZKCB010000262.1:0-2985 GCA_040388335.1 Pseudomonadota bacterium
AAAGCCTGCCAGAGCACGCCCTTGACGATGTAGTTGTGGATGTCCTTGACCTTTTCACCGCCATCTACGCTGCTGAGCTGCGAATCGCGCAGGCGCGAGACGGCGTCATATTCATACAGGCCCTGCTGGGCCTTGGTGGTCGACTTGATGTGCCACTGGAGCAGCGGCAGGCCCATGGCCTCGGCCACTTCCTCGGCCAGCATGGTTTTGCCGGTGCCGGGCTCGCCCTTGACGAGCAGGGGCTTTTTGAGGGTGGCGGACGCATTGACGGCCAGCATCAGGTCCTGGGTGGCGACGTAGTTTTTGGAGCCTTGGAATTTCATGTTCAAAAGTGCGTTCTGTGTCGTTTGCCGGGTGAAGGGAAGGGGATTTGAGGCAGTATCTGCGCTGTTTCAGGCCAGACGGCGCTTTGGCGGGGCGCGCCCAGATATAATCGGAAGCTGTTTATAACAACAATCCCCACCTGAATCCCACTCGATTGTGCGCGCAAAATGAACAAGCTTTTTACTACGATATTCGCTGTAGCTGTCGCATTTGCGACGGCCTCAGGCCAGGCCCAGGAGATCAAGGGCGACGCCAAGGCCGGTGAAACCAAAAATGCCATGTGCATTGGTTGCCATGGCATCAAGGGCTACCAGTCCTCTTTCCCCGAGATCTACAAGGTGCCCATGATCTCCGGTCAGAGCGCCAGTTACATCTCCTCTGCCCTGCACGCCTACAAAAAGGGCGAACGCAAATACCCCAGCATGCGCGGTATTGCCGAGAGCCTGACCGATCAGGACATCGCCGACCTGGCCGCCTACTACAGCGCCAGCGGCGTTGTGGCCGGCGCCACCCTGCCGGCCACGCCCAAGGCGCCCAGCGCTGAAGTCCAGGCCCTGCTGAACAAGGCCAATTGCGCTTCCTGCCACGGCGCCAATTTCAGCAAGCCGATTGACCCGTCGTATCCCAAGATCGCAGGCCAGCACGCTGACTACCTGTTTGTCGCCCTGAAGTCGTACAAGATGGATGCCAGCAACGCCAAGGTCGGCCGCGGTAACGCCATCATGGGCGGCATGGCCAAGCAATACACCAATGCCGAGCTGAAGGCGCTGGCCGGTTATTTGTCCACAGTCGAAGGCGAACTGAAAACGGTGCCTGAAAGCCGTTTCCGCTAAAACGGAACCGCACAAAAAAAAGCCGCTGATCCAGCGGCTTTTTTTATGCCCGGCTTTTGCTCAGTCCCGAGTTGCCCGGCGTTGAACGCAATCGATATAGGCGGCTCCGTCCGGCGGCCTGCCCGACCGCTGGCTTTCCCAGACCATCTGGCCCAGGCAGTCCATGGTTTCGTGATGGGCGTCATGCAGTGAGTCGCGCCTTGCGGTCAGCAGCTCAACGGCCTGCCGAATGCCGCGCGGCTGGTCTATCGAGCACTGCTCGCTGATGGACAGGTGCATGGACAGATGCAAAAAGGGGTTGGTCTTGCCGCCCTCGACGTCGTACATCTTTTCAAGCGCTGCCTCGGCATCTTCAAAGTCAGCGTGGTATTCGGGGTGCTCTGCAATCCACTGGCTTGCTATGGTTTCAATAGCTTCCATGGGTTGACCGGCTTTGGTCTTGGCGTGGACGGAGCAGAAAAACCGGCGGACATCGGCTTGGGACGGCGTGAACATTGGGCAAGGTTATCACGCAGCACTTTCCCGCTGCAGCCTTGGTGGTTTGGCTTGCCGCAATTTGTTGACGCAGCTGTCCGGCTGAGTCCTACAGACGTTTTTGCTGCCCATGTCTACATTACGGCTCAGGGTGATGCGGTTCCGGGCCGCGGCGCTAAACGCTATTTGCATATTTCATCAACAATCCCGGCGAGGAGAAACCCAAATGAACGCAGCAAAAATCGCAGGTATTGTTCTGGTCGTGATCGGCCTGGCAGGCTTTTTCACCGGTGGCTTCAGCTTCACCAAAGACACAACGGCCGCCAAGGTTGGCCCTATCGAGCTGACGGTCAAGGAGCGCGAATCCGTCAACATTCCCCAGTGGCTGAGCCTGGGTGCTGTGGCCCTTGGCGCAATCGTTCTGGTCGCAGGCTTCCGTAAATCCTGATTTTTACGAACTCTCTTTTCAACGCGCCTGAAGGCTGATGGTCTTCAGGCGCGTTGCACCGTCAGCATGCGTGAGATGTCTTTCGCGGCAGCCAGCAGCGGCGGCAACATCGTCTCCTGCATCGTTTTGGCACTCGTGCGGTTGGCCTGCCCGCTGATATTGAGCGCGGCCACGGTCCGCCCCGCGCGGTCTGTAATCGGTGCAGACATCGACACCAGGCCTTCTTCAAGCTCCTGATTCACCATGGACCAGCCCTGTTTGCGGACCTGCTCTATGCGTGCCAGCAAATCCTTCATGCCCGTCACTGTGTATTTGGTGCGGGTTGTGATGTCCGAACGTTCCAGTCGTTCCACCAGTTCCGCATCAGGCAATGCACCCAGCAACACCCGGCCCAGTGATGTGCAATAAGCTGGCAGGCGCGAGCCCACACCCAGGTTGATGCTCATGATCTTGTGTGTCGGTATGCGCAGCACATAGACGATATCGGTGCCGTCCAGCACCGCGACCGAACACGATTCGCGCACGTCGGCCACCAGCTTTTCCATCACCGGCTCGGCCAGGTTCCAGATCGGCATGGACGACAGGTAGGCAAAGCCGAGGTCGAGAATGCGCGGCGTCAGGCTGAAGGTCTTGCCATCCAGCGTCACATACCCCAGCGATTGAAGTGTCAGCAGAATGCGGCGCGCGCCCGCCCGCGTCAGGCCGCTGCGCTCCGCGACTTCTGTCAGCGTCTGGCGCGGCGCATCGGCGCTGAAGGAGCGTATGACCTCCAGCCCGCGCGCAAAGGACTGCACATACCCGTCGCCGGGTTTGAGGTCTGCAATACGTTTTGTCGCGGCATTTGCCATGGCGGGTGAAATCTCCTAAAATTCATTATACGAACTATTGTTCTTATGTCGAACTTTT
>JAZKCB010000263.1:0-32450 GCA_040388335.1 Pseudomonadota bacterium
CCTTCGTAATTGAGCTCGCAGTGGGTCACGGCGGCGCGGTGGATTTTTGATTTGAGCAGGGTGCGGAACATGTGTATATCTCCGGAAATCGATGAGGTGCCCGACGGCATGCCGGGGTCATTGGCCAGACTAGGCGGGTGTGTATGCCAGTCTTACGTAGATGGGCGCGAAGGCCTCGGCTTGCGTGACTTCGAGCAGGCCTTCTTTTGACAGCTCGAGCAGTGCAATAAACGTCACCACCAGCACGGGCATGCCGCGCGTGGGGTCGAACAACTCTTCAAACTCCAGGAACTTGCGGCCCTGCAGCTTGCGCAAAACAATGCTCATGTGCTCGCGCACCGAGAGCTCTTCACGGCTGATGACGTGGTGCTGCACCAGCTTGGCGCGTTTGACGATGTCGCGCCAGGCGTCCTGCAGGTCGACCACATTGACATCCGGAAAGCGCGGCTGCAGCGATTGTTCCACGTAGACCTGCGCGCGCAAAAAGTCGCGGCCGAACTGCGGCATCTCGTTGAGCTTGTGCGCGGCCAGCTTGATCTGCTCGTATTCGAGCAGGCGGCGTACCAGTTCGGCGCGCGGGTCTTCGGCCTCCTGGCCTTCAGCGACCTTTTTGGGCGGAAGCAGCATGCGCGACTTGATCTCGATCAGCATGGCGGCCATCAGCAAATATTCGGCAGCCAGCTCAAGGTTGGTGGCACGGATTTCATCGACATAGGCCAAGTATTGCCGGGTGACGGCGGCCATGGGGATGTCGAGGATGTTGAAGTTCTGCTTGCGGATCAAATACAGCAGCAAGTCCAGCGGGCCTTCAAAGGCTTCGAGAAAAACCTGCAGAGCATCAGGCGGGATGTACAAATCCTGCGGCATCGCAAACAGCGGCTCGCCATACAGCCGCGCCAGCGCCACCTGGTCGATGACGGCCGGCATGTCGGGGCTGGGCATTGTCGTCAGGTCGATACCCGACGTTCCCGGCAATGCCGTCAAGCCGATGGCAGGCGGCTGGCCAGAGGCAGGCGGTGAAGAAGATGGCTGGGACATGAACAGGTGGCCGGCGCTCAGGCGGAAGATTCAGGCTGTGAATTCAGCAGGCAACGAACCGGCGGGCCGCTTTTATTTGCTGTTCGGGTGGCCGGTCGTGCCGTAAACATAGGGCTGCTGCGCAACCTTGGCGTCAAGGTAGTCAGCCTGCTCGGCACGGTTGAGGTTCTTGTCCCAGAGCAGCGCCCGGCCGGCGCGCTGCTCGGCTTCCAGCGTTGGCTTTTTGGCCTTCAATTCGTCGATGAACTGCGTGGTTTCCGAGGTGTAGTCGGGGCGGCGAAAGAGGCTGAGGAGGGACATGGGTCTAAACTGTTCTCGGTAGGTGTTTAACGTACTACGGCTGATTTTACCGGGGACTGCCTTGCGATCCATTTTTATCTCTGCCGGCCTGATATCCGGCCTCGTTCTGGCGCTGGCCGGCTGCGACCCGCAGCGCATTGCCGAACTTGAAGAAGGTGTGGCGACTGAAGCTGATGTGAGGGCCCGCTTCGGTGAGCCCGAGAAGGTCTGGGAGGCGTCAGACATGGCCTCCACCCCTTCGCCGGGCGCTGCAGCCACCCCCGGCGCCCGTACTTTCGAGTACAACCGCCAGCCCGAGGGCATGGTCAATTACATGATCACCATAGGCACGGACGGCAAGATGAGTGCCCTCCGCCAGGTCCTGAGCCCGCAGAATTTTGCAAAAATAGTGCCCGGCATGTCCATGGAGCAAGTGCGCAAGACGCTGGGCAAGCCCATGAAGGTCACCCCTTACGTTGCCCGGCAGCAGACAAATTACGACTGGCGTTACCTGAACCCACCCAACACGCCCACGATTTTTACCGTGGTGTTTGACAGCGACCTGAAGGTGATCGGCACGTCATCTGTACCTGAAGAGCTGGCCAACCCCAAAGGCGGTTGATCCTTTCGGGCGCTAACGCCCTCAGGCGGATTCCACCTTCTCAAGAAAACCCGAACGCTCCATTACGGCTTTCGGCTCGGCATTCAGGCCTGCCAGCACCAGACGTCCGCCGCGCAGCACGACCGCCTTGTGCACCTGCTCCAGCACGTCCAGGCCGGAGGCATCCAGCGATTGCAGCGACTGCAGGTCCAGCCGGATGACCATGCCCCGCGGCGAGCTTTCGACCAGTGTCAATATCGGGTCCAGCTTGGCGACCGCACCGAAAAACAGCGAACCGTAGAGCTGGAAGCTGGCCGATTCGGGTGTGCGTGAGACTTCAACCACCCGGAACAGCGTGCTCATGCGGCGGATAAACAGCACGCAGGCCATGATCAGGCCGACCTGCAGGGCAACCGTCAGGTCAAAAATAACGGTCAGCAAAAAAGTACCCAGCATGATGAGGGCCGAATGGCTGCCGGTTTGCCGCAGCTTTGTGAACGCACGCCATTCACCCATGTTCCAGGCCACGAAGAGCAGGATGCCCGCCATCACCGCCAGCGGCACATGCACCGCCAGCGGCGCAGCGATCAGCACGATGGCCATCAGCGTGAGGGCGTGAATCACCCCTGAAACGGGCGAGGTTGCACCGGCACGCACATTGGTCACCGTGCGTGCAATCGTGCCGGTGGCGGGCATGCCGCCGAAAAACGGCGCGACAAAATTGGCCACGCCTTGCGCCATCAGTTCCTGATTGGGGTCGTGCCGCGGCAGGCCCGAGATCTGGTCGGCCACACGTGCGCAAAGCAGGGACTCCACGGCGCCGAGCAGGGCAATCGTGATGGTCGGGGCCACCAGCAGGCGCACGGTTTGCCATGAAAAATCGGGCAGGTTGAAAGCCGGCAGTGCGCGCGGAATGCCGCCAAAGCGGGTGCCTATGGTTTCGACGGGCAGGCTAAAAACGTATGCAAACGCCGTCAGTGTGACCAGCGCCACGATAGGCCCCGGCATGCGGGCCGCCATGCGCGTGGCGCGCTGCAGCGGCAGGCCCTCGACCGCCTGCATCATCTTCAGCAGCCGGGTGGTAAAGCCCTGATGAATGCGCGCGCGTATGTCAAACAGCCGCGGCCAGACAAAAAGGCCCAGCAGGCAGGCCAGGCCCAGGCCCAGTGAATAAAAATTCGGGCTGTCCACGTGGCTGGCGATGACGCGGAGCTGCGAGAAAAAATCGACCGGCATCTTGCGGATGTCCAGGCCCAGCAGGTCCTTGATTTGCGACAACACAATCAGCACGGCAATACCGTTGGTAAAGCCAATCACGATGCTGACGGGCACATAGCGCACCAGCGTGCCCAGCTTCAGAAAGCCCAGCACGAACAGCAGAACACCGGCGCAGGCGGTGGAGATCAGCAGGTTGGCCAGGCCATACCGTTCAAGAATGCCGTAAACGATGACGATGAAGGCACCCGCCGGGCCGCCTATCTGAACCGCCGAGCCGCCCAGCGCGGCGATCAGGGCGCCGGCAATGATCGCCGTCCAGATACCGGCCTGCGGGTTCAGCCCCGAGGCGATTGCAAACGCCATGGCCAAGGGCAGCGCCACAATGCCGACCGTCACGCCGGCCCCCAGGTCCTTCACAAAACGCTCACGGGTGTAGTTGTGCAAACTGTCCAACAAACGTGGCCTGAAATGTGCGAAGTTTGGAATGGGGCGCATGGAAATGTATTGTGGCCCTCACCGCGCTGGATTTATGCTGTTTATTCATCCATACTGAATGAAACCATGTTTTACACCTGAAGCTTTCAACCTCAAGATTCGTACGCGCCCCTGCTCCCATGAAAACGCCCGGATTCAAAACTTTTCTGCTGGTCTGTACCGGGTTGATTCTTGGACTTGTCTCCCTGGCTCATTCAGCCAATGCACCGGGCCCCGTCTGGAAGGGTTTGCAATATCCGGCTGAAGTGTTGATGGACGAAACCGGCTTGCAGCCGCTTGAACTCATCAGGAACCGGTTCGCGCGAGGCGAGGGGGTTATCGTTTCCGGCAACCAGCAACTTCCGCTCGGGGGTAAAAACACCGGCTGGCTTCGCATCATGCTGCCCGCAGTCAACGCGCCCGTACAGGGCGTCATGACGGTGGTTCATCCCGGGCTGGACAGCGCAGTGCTGCACCAGCTTGTCCCCGGCGGCAACTGGCAGGCGCAGCGGGCGGGCGATTCGCTGCCTGTGGCCGACTGGTCCAGGCCTTACCTGCACCCTGCGTTTGCCCTGGAACTGGTGCCCGGCGAGCCTCGCGCCGTCTACCTGGCGGTACGCCACAGCAGCCCGGTCGGGGTGTACTGGCAGCTCTGGGACCGAGCCAGCTTCGACCGACAGAGCAATACCCTGCACATGGTGCTGGGCGCCTACCTCGGGTTCGTGATACTGGTTGTGGTGCTCAGCTGCTTCAACGCCTGGAACTGGCGAGACCCGATACACCTGGTTTACTCAGCCTACGTGGTGATTCTGGGCTTAGGGCAGCTGTCATTGACGGGGCTGGCCGGAGAGTATTTCTGGCCGCACCATGCCTGGTGGAACGACATTGCTGCCGTCGTGGTGCCGATGTTCTCCGCGGGCTGGGCTGCGTTGCTGGTGCACCGGCTGGTGGTTGAGCGCGGTAACCATATCGTCAGTGCCCTGCTCGCAAGCATCATGCTGGTGTCCGTGGCTTACGTCGCAGGTTTCCTGTTGTTCGGGCGGTCAAAACTCTTCTACACATCCAACCTGGCTTATCTGTATTTCCTGCCGGTACTGTTGGGCAGCCTGATCTGGTTTTCAATCCGCCGGCCCGCCACCGGTTTGTGGGCGCTGGCCGGATTTATGTGCCTTTTTATCGGTTCGCTGTTCCCGATACTTCGCAACCTGGATGTTGTCCCCATCAATTTCTACTCGCAGTTTGGTGCGCAGATTGGTGCCGCGCTTGAGATTCCCCTGGTGCTGGTGGCGCTGTACTTTCGCAGCCGTGACCGGCGTGATACGCAGATTCGCCTCAGTGCGCTGTCGCGTGTGGATCCACTCACCGGCGTAGCCAGCCACCGCCTGCTGATGGACAGGCTGGAGCACCTTCTGGAGCGGCACCAGCGTGACCCGCAGGTCGGCGCGGTGCTGCGCGTGCGCATGGTCAACGGCCCTGAAATCCGTACGGCTTACGGCGCCTCCCTGGCGCAGGCCGCGCTGGTTCGCGCGGGTGCCTGCGTCGCCACGCCAGTGCAGATCAGCGACACCGTGGGCCGTCACAACGACGGTGATTTTGTGTTGCTGATCGAAAGCAGGACGTCGGAGTCGCAGGTGACCGACATGGCCCAGCGCATCATTGCCGAAGGACTGCGCCCGGGGCGCAACCTGCCGCGCGACCTGACCCTGCAGCTTCATGTGGCCTGCGTATGTTGCCCTCTGCCCAAAGAGGACGGCGAAAGATTGCTCAGGCATCTGGGCAACCTGCTGGACGATATCGCCAGAAACCCGCGCAAGGCGCTGAGATTTCTTCACTACAAGGGCGCCAGCCAGTCGCAGTCCCAGCCGCTGGAAAGTACCGAAGCGGTCTAGGGTTTCACCGGTTTTTTGTCAACGCACCCGCATGCCCGGCGTAGCACCGGGCACCGGCTCCAGCACATAAATCCCCGGCTGGGTTTTTTCATCGGCATGGCTGGCGGCCAGCACCATGCCTTCGCTGATGCCAAACTTCATCTTGCGCGGCGCCAGGTTGGCCACCATCACGGTGTGCTTGCCGATCAGGTCTTCCGGCTTGTAGCTGGACGCAATGCCGCTGAACACATTGCGGTGTTTGCCTTCCCCCACATCCAGCGTCAGGCGCAGCAGCTTGACCGAGCCTTCCACCGCTTCGCAGTTCACGATTTTGGCAATGCGCAAATCGATTTTGGCGAAGTCGTCGATGGTGATGGTGGGGGCGAGCTCTTCGCCGCCTGGGATAAGCGCAGCCGTTTCCGGTTGGGGAGGGGGCTCGAACAGGGCTTCGAGTTGTTTCGGGTCGACGCGTTGCATCAGGTGCTTGTAGTCACCTATGACATGACCTTTACCAAGACTGCCCGATGCATCTGTTGACAGAAGTGGTTTCGTATTCAGAAAGGTCTCCACATGTGCAGCGAGCGCAGGCAGAACAGGTTTCAGGTAAATCGTGAGCAGGCGGAAAGCTTCAATGCACACGGTACAAACATCCTGCAGTCTTGCATCCATGCCTGGTTGTTTGGCAAGCTCCCACGGCTTGTTCTGGTCAACGTAGGAATTGACGCGGTCAGTTAGCAACATGGTTTCGCGAAGAGCTTTTGCGAACTCCCTGCCTTCGTACAGATGGGCGATGGTGTCCTTCTGTGCACGAAGTTCTGCAAGCAGGGTGCTGCCATCGGCTGACACCTCACCGAGCACGCCACCAAATTTTTTTGCGATGAATCCTGCAGCCCGACTGGCAATGTTGATGTATTTACCCACCAGGTCGCTATTCACCCGAGCCATGAAGTCATCCGCATTGAAGTCAATGTCTTCATTCTTCGCATTGAGCTTGGCCGCCAGGTAATAACGCAGCCATTCCGGGTTCATGCCCAGGCTCAGGTACTTTAGCGGGTCCAGGCCGGTGCCACGGCTCTTGCTCATCTTTTCACCGTTGTTCACGGTCAGAAAGCCATGCACAAAAATGTTGGTGGGCGTCTTGCGGCCGCTGAAGTGCAGCATCGCGGGCCAGAACAGCGTGTGGAAGGTGACGATGTCCTTGCCGATGAAGTGGTACTGCTCAAGCGCCGGGTCGGCCATGTATTCACTGAACGACAGGCCGTCTTCGCCAGCCTCGATGCAGCGTTTGTCGAGCAGGTTTTTCAGCGAAGCCAAATAACCGACGGGTGCGTCGAGCCAGACATAAAAATACTTGCCCGGTGCATCGGGTATCTCGATGCCGAAGTAGGGCGCGTCACGGCTGATGTCCCAGTCGCCCAGACCTTCGCTTTTTGTGCCGTCAGGGTTGGTGCGTACGCTGAACCACTCCTTGACCTTGTTGGCCACTTCAGGCTGCAACCGGGGCTTGCCGCTTTCGTCGTTGCCCTGGGTCCACTTTTCAAGAAAATCCACGCAGCGCTGGTCGGAAAGCTTGAAGAAAAAATGTTCCGAGCTTTTGAGTACCGGCGTCGCACCCGACAGGGCTGAGTACGGATTGATCAGATCGGTGGGCGCATACACGGCACCGCAGTTTTCGCAGTTGTCGCCGTACTGGTCCTTGGTGCCGCACTTCGGGCAGGTGCCCTTGATGTAGCGGTCTGGCAGAAACATGTTCTTTTCAGGGTCAAAGAACTGCTCGATGGTTCTGGTTTCAATCAGCGAGCCCTGCGGGTTGTCGCGCAGGTCACGGTAAATCTGCCGGGCCAGGTCGTGGTTCTCGGGCGAGTCGGTAGAACTCCAGTTGTCAAAGCTGATGTGAAAGCCGTCCAGGTATTCCTGGCGGCCCGCTGCGATGCCAGCCACAAACTGCTGCGGTGTGATGCCGGCCTTTTCGGCGGCGATCATGATGGGCGCGCCATGCGCATCGTCAGCGCCCACAAAGTTCACCTCGTTGCCCTGCATGCGCTGAAAACGCACCCAGATGTCGGCCTGGATGTACTCCATGATGTGGCCGATATGGAACCTGCCATTGGCGTAGGGCAGGGCGGTGGTGACAAACAGGCGGCGCTGGGACATGGATGGGCTTCTTCTGACTTCTTGTGACTTCTGCGGACTTTTGGGGGCTAACCCGCAATTTTAAGGCGCGGCGTCTGCAGGCTGCCCCGCACGCCCCCGATAGCCCTTGTGCCGTCTTATCCCGCATCGCGGCGTTAGACTTCACGCCACTTACCAGTGGCAGCCTCCTTGTGTGGGGGAATGCCAGATTTAACCGGGAATTTTTTCAATGAGCCCAGACCAGCAATCCGTCCTGACCGCCCTGCAAACCGTGGTGGACCCCAACACCGGCAAGGACTTTGTCAGCAGCAAGGCGCTTAAAAACCTGCAGATCAGCGGCGGTGATGTGTCGTTTGATGTCGAGCTGGGTTACCCTGCCAAAAGCCAGCTTTTGGCGTTCCGCGAAAGCCTCACGGCCGCTGCCAGGTCCGTTGCGGGTGTTGAAAAAGTGGCCATCGCACTCAGCATCAAAATCGCCAGCCACAGCGTGCAGCGGGGTGTGCAGCTTTTGCCTGGCGTGAAAAACATCATCGCTGTCGCTTCCGGCAAAGGCGGCGTGGGCAAGAGCACGACCGCTGCCAATCTGGCATTGGCACTGGCTGCGGAAGGCGCCACCGTTGGCCTGCTGGACGCTGATATCTATGGCCCCAGCCAGCCCATGATGATGGGCATCGAGGGCAAACCCGAAAGCCTGGATGGCAAAAACATGGAGCCCATGCTGGGCCATGACATCCAGGTGATGTCGATTGGTTTTCTGGTACCGCAGGACCAGGCCATGATCTGGCGCGGCCCCATGGCCACCCAGGCGCTGGAGCAGTTGCTGCGTCAGACCAACTGGAAAGACCTCGACTACCTCATTGTCGACATGCCGCCCGGCACCGGCGACATCCAGCTCACGCTGAGCCAGCGCGTGCCGCTGACGGGTGCTGTCATCGTCACCACACCGCAGGACATCGCGCTGCTGGATGCGACCAAGGGTGTCAGGATGTTCGAGAAAGTCGGCGTGCCGATTCTGGGCATTGTTGAAAACATGGCCGTGCACATCTGCAGCAACTGCGGCCATGCCGAGCATATTTTTGGTGAAGGCGGCGGCAAAAAGATGGCGCTGGAGCACCAGATGGATTACCTGGGTGCGTTGCCGCTCGATATTCACATCCGCATGCAGGCCGATGGCGGCAAGCCCACCGTGGCAGCCGACCCGGATGGGAAAATCGCGGGAATATACCGGGACATCGCCCGCAAAATGGCTGTTACCGTCGCTTCAAGGGCCAAAGACTTTTCTGCCAGGTTCCCGACCATCACCATCTCCAAAAACACCTGAGCTTAAAACCTGAGCATTTCATGCGATGAACCTGCTGGCCTCACTGCGATACCTGGCTGCGCTTGACGAGCACAAGCACTTTGGTCGTGCCGCGCAGGCATGCCATATCACGCAGCCGGCGCTGTCCAACGCCTTGCGCGCCCTTGAAGCCGAGTTCGGTACGGTCATCGTCAAGCGGGGTCGCAATTTTGAAGGTTTCACGCAGGAAGGCATGCGTGTCCTGGCGAGTGCCCAGCGCATGCTGCACGAACGCGAATTACTTCAGCAGGACCTGGACAGCGGTCTCGGCAAACCGCACGGCAGCCTGACCATAGGTGCAGTGCCAACCGCGATGCCTATCATCGCGCGGTTTGCGGCGTGGCTGCATTCGCGGCATCCCGGTATCAAGCCAACAGTGCGCTCCATGAGCTCAAACGAACTGGAGGCCGGCCTTGAAAGCCTGTCGCTGGATATGGGCCTCGGCTATACAGATCGGCTGCGATCCGACGCACCCCGCCTGCAGCAGATCACGCAATATACGGAGCACTATTTTTTTGTGCGACGCGCGGCGACTGTTAAAAAAGCATTGCAGATTGGTCCATCCATCAGTTGGGCCGAGGCCGGAAAACATTCCCTGTGCCTGCTCACTCGCGAGATGCACAACCGCACGATCGTTGAAAAGGCATTTGCAGATGCCGGTACCTTCAGCAAACCTGTGATGGAGACCAACTCCGTCCTGACCCTGGCCTTGTCGGTTGTGGATGGAAATGTCTGTACGGTCATGCCAGGTGCCCTCGTCGGCGCCATACGAGGCTATCGGGAACTTGAGGCCTTGCCCCTCATCAGTCCCGAAGTTCGTACCACCATTGGTTTTATGGCCCAGGGCGGTGACCGCCCCTCACGCACGCTTGAAGCAGCGTTGACGCTTGCCCAGAACGCGGCGTGGTTGCGTCATGCGGCTGCCCACAGTGGACTGCTGGCCGCCTGAATGCACCGGCGCCCAGGCGCTTCCGTATCGCAGGCTTTTGCTTCAGCCACCCTTGTCAGTGGTTACCCTTCATTTATTTTTTGAATCGACCGGTGTTTCGATTCAATTTGACGGTTCAGCACACTGACTGTGAAACTTCGTGCTTCTCAATGAGTGAGCACACGAATAACACGGAGACAACCACATGTCAGGAATTCTCGACAAAGAACGCATCATCGCCGGACCCGGTTTCAACCGATGGCTGGTACCACCCGCAGCGCTGGCCATTCACCTTTGTATCGGTATGGCCTACGGGTTTTCTGTTTTCTGGCTGCCGCTTTCCAGGGCACTCGGAATCAAGGACGCCATCAAATGTGGTCCCGAAGTCGGCTTTTTTCAGGAGTTGTTCACCACGACCTGTGACTGGAAGATATCCACCCTCGGATGGATGTACACCCTGTTTTTTGTGCTGCTGGGCATTTCGGCGGCAACGTGGGGTGGCTGGCTTGAGCGCGCCGGCCCACGCAAAGCCGGTGTTGTGTCGGCCGTATGCTGGTGCGGCGGGATGCTGATTTCTGCGCTGGGCATCTACCTGCACCAGTTCTGGCTCATGATTCTGGGGTCCGGCGTCATCGGCGGCATCGGGCTTGGGCTGGGGTATATCTCGCCGGTTTCGACACTGATCAAGTGGTTCCCGGATCGCCGGGGCATGGCAACCGGCATGGCCATCATGGGTTTTGGCGGTGGCGCGATGATCGGCTCCCCCCTGGCCGCCGACCTGATGAAATATTTCGCCACGCCGACCAATGTCGGCGTGATGCAGACATTTGTTGTCATGGCACTGATTTATTTTGTGTTCATGATGGCTGGCGCTTTTGGCTACCGTGTGCCGGAGACAGGCTGGAAGCCCGAAGGCTGGACGCCGCCCCCTGCGCAGGCAGGTAATTCCATGATCACGCAGCGCCATGTGCATGTGAAGAAGGTCTGGGGCATTCCCCAGTTCTGGCTGATCTGGATGGTTCTGACGATGAACGTCAGTGCGGGCATCGGCGTGATCGGCATGGCTTCTCCGATGTTGCAGGAAGTTTTTGGCGGCTCGCTCATTGGCGTTGCCAAAAAGTTTAGCGAGCTTGACAAGACGCAGCTTGCAGCAATCGCTTCCGTCGCCGCGGGCTTTACCGCCCTGCTCAGCCTGTTCAACATCGGTGGCCGTTTCTTCTGGGCGAGCCTTTCCGACAAGCTGGGACGCAAGATGACTTACGTGGTTTTCTTTGTGCTCGGCGGCATCCTGTATGCCAGCATGCCCAGCAGCGCGGCTGCTGGCTCCATCCTGCTCTTCGTCGGTGCTGTCTGCGTCATTCTCAGCATGTACGGCGGCGGTTTTTCGACGGTGCCAGCCTATCTGGCCGACATCTTCGGCTCGCAGATGGTGGGTGCCATTCATGGCCGCCTGCTGACGGCGTGGGCCACGGCCGGTATTCTGGGCCCGGTTGTTGTGAATTACATGCGCGAATACCAGCTCAGCATCGGTATTCCGCGCGAGCAGGTCTACAACCAGACCATGTACATCCTTGTGGGTATGCTTGTAGTCGGCCTCATCTGCAACCTGCTGGTCAAGCCCCTCAATCCGAAATGGTTCATGACCGATGCAGAGCTGGCTGAGGAAAAGCGTCTGGCACACGAGAAGATGTCGGCCTCCGAAGTGCAACGCACGGGCAGTGGCGCTGACACCGTGAGCCCTGTGCTGGTGGCTTTTGCCTGGCTCGCCGTCGGTATTCCGCTTGCCTGGGGTGTTTATCGCACGCTGCAAAGCGTCGCTAAATTCTTCACCTGAACGCCCGCCACTACAGGATCTCCATGGTGTCATCTGCTTCCGTAACCGATGTTCCCGTCGTAGCGCTGGCCACGCTTGAAGACATGCGTGCCCGTATCCGCCGCAAAAGCAGGCTCAAGGGCAGGCAGGCTGACGATGACGCCATCAGCGAGGTGAGAGCTCTGGTGGGGTTCGCGCCGCACCGGCGTGACCTGCTGATCGAGCACCTGCACAAGCTCAACGACGCCTACCGCTGCCTGCATGACAGGCATCTTGTCGCGCTGGCCAGGGAGATGAAAATCCCCATGGCAGAGGTCTACGAGGTCGCCACCTTTTATCACCACTTCGAGGTTGTTCGCGGTGACGGGGCGGTGGCGCAACTGACTGTCCGGGTGTGTGATGGACTGAGTTGTGAGATGGCCGGTGCGCAGGATTTGCTGGCCCGGCTGCCGGCATTGCTGGGCAACGATGATGTACGTGTGATTGCAGCGCCATGTATAGGGCGCTGTGAACAGGCCCCGGCCGTGGTGGTACACCAGAACCCCGTACCGGTAGCGACTGCCGAGGCTGTGCTCGCAGTCGTCAAGCAGGCTTTGACGATGCACCCTGCTGCATCACCGGCCACTGAATTCATGGCATCGAGTCATGCAGAGAGGGCGGTTTCACCACATCCGCATGCTGTGGAAGTCGCGCCGGGTTATGCCGGTTATGAGACGTACAGGGCGGGGGGCGGTTACGCACTCGCTGCCGCCCTGGCCAGCGGAAAGCAGGATGCCGAGAGCGTTATTCGTGCGATGGAAGATTCGGGTTTGCGCGGCCTCGGTGGCGCCGGATTTCCTGCCGGGCGCAAATGGCGTATCGTGCGCGATCAGGCTGCGCCGCGACTGATGGCGGTGAATATCGACGAAGGTGAGCCCGGTACTTTCAAGGATCGGACCTACCTGGAACGCGACCCGCACCGTTTTCTCGAAGGCTTGCTGGTGGCTGCGCAGGTGGTAGGTATCGATGCCTGCTATATCTACCTGCGCGATGAATACCACGGCTGCCGGGCCATCCTTGAGGCGGAGATCGCGAAGCTGCAGGCCAACCCGCCGTATCCCGGGTTGCCGATCCTTGACCTGAGACGTGGCGCGGGCGCCTACATTTGCGGCGAAGAGTCCGCCATGATTGAAAGTATTGAGGGCAAGCGCGGTGAGCCGCGCATGCGACCACCCTACATCGCCGAGGTGGGCCTGTTCGGGCGGCCTACGCTGGAGCACAACTTCGAGACGCTTTACTGGGTACGCGACATTGTTGAAAAAGGCGCAAGCTGGTTCACCAGCTTCGGCCGCAACGGCCGCAAGGGGCTGCGATCGTTCAGCGTGAGTGGTCGGGTGAAGTTTCCCGGCGTCAAGCTTGCGCCTGCCGGTATTTCGGTGGCCGAACTGATCGAAGAGTATTGCGGTGGCATGCAGGATGGCCATACCCTCTATGCCTATTTGCCTGGTGGTGCGTCGGGCGGGATCTTCCCGGCGAGCCTCTCGGCGGTCCCTCTGGACTTTGACACACTGCAGCCGCACGGCGGCTTTATCGGATCGGCGGCCGTGATTGTGCTGAGCCAGCATGACAGGGCCCGCGATGCAGCCCTGAACATGATGCGGTTTTATGCGCACGAGAGTTGTGGCCAGTGCACGCCCTGCCGCGTGGGCACGTCCAAAGCCGTTGCGCTGATGGAGACGCCGGTCTGGGATAACGAAACCCTGGAAGACCTGAATATTGTGATGACCGACGCGTCCATCTGCGGATTGGGACAGGCCGCACCCAACCCGGTGCGCTGCGTCCAGAAATATTTTGCCCACGAGGTGGCATGACATGAACGCTATTGCCAAGCTCGCCGAAGTATCGCCACAAACCGTGGAATTCAAGCTCGACCAGAAAACCATTCATGCATTTGAAGGTGAAACCATCTTCAAGGCCGCAAAACGGCATGGCATCGACATCCCGCACCTTTGCTACAAGGACGGTCTTCGTCCTGACGGCAATTGCCGCGCCTGCGTGGTTGAAATCAAGGGGGAGCGCACGCTGGCGCCCAGCTGTTGCCGCAACGTCGCGGCGGGCATGGAGGTCCAGGCCAGCAGTGAGCGCGCTGTCAAAAGCCAGAAGATGGTGCTGGAGATGTTGCTCTCCGACATGCCCGACAAGGGCTACAAATGGAATGACGCTGACGGCAAGACGGACAACGCCCTGCAGCACGGTGAGTTGAGCCACTGGGCTTCGCGCATGGCCGTGTCGGTCCGCCCGGCGCTCAAGGCCCTGCGCCGCGAACAGCCAGTTGCCGACATGACCCATCCGGCCATGGCCGTGAATCTTGACGCCTGCATCCAGTGCAACCGCTGCGTGAGGGCCTGCCGTGAAGAGCAGGTCAACGACGTTATCGGGTACGCCATGCGCGGCTCGCACAGCGAGATCGTGTTTGACCTTGCTGATCCCATGGGCGACAGCACCTGTGTGGCGTGCGGTGAATGCGTGCAGGCCTGCCCCACTGGAGCGCTGATGCCCAAGACGCAGGTGGGCACGCAGTCAGTCGACAAAAAAGTCGATTCGGTTTGCCCTTTCTGTGGTGTGGGCTGCCTGCTCACCTACAACGTCAGGGATAACGAAATTGTGAGCGTTGATGGGCGTGATGGCCCTGCCAACCACAGCCGGCTCTGTGTCAAGGGGCGCTTCGGTTTCGACTATGCACACAGTCCGCAGCGGCTGACGGTGCCCCTGATCCGCAAGGCTGGTGTTCCCAAGGATCCCGAGTTGCTCGACAAGCTCAACCGCGACACTGCACACTGGTCGGATGTGTTTCGTGAGGCCACCTGGGATGAAGCCCTGGCGTTGACCACGGGCCAACTCAGCAGCTTGCGTGACACCCACGGCAAGAAGGCACTGGCCGGGTTTGGGTCTGCCAAAGGCAGCAACGAAGAAGCCTATCTTTTCCAGAAGCTGGTACGTATCGGTTTTGGCAGCAACAACGTCGACCACTGCACACGTTTGTGTCACGCCAGCAGCGTGGCAGCGCTTCTTGAGGGCGTCGGCTCCGGCGCAGTGAGCAACCAGGTCAACGATGTAGAGCATTCCGACCTGATCTTTGTGATCGGTTCCAATCCCACATCCAACCATCCCGTGGCGGCTACGTGGATGAAAAACGCGGCCAAAAAAGGCGCAAAAATCGTGCTGGCTGATCCCCGCATTACCGACATCGGAAAGCATGCCTGGCGTACCCTGCAGTTCAAGGCGGACACCGATGTGGCCATGCTCAATGCGCTTATCCATACCGTGATTGAAGAGGGGCTGACTGATCAAGCGTTCATTCGCGACCGCGCCAGCAATTTCGAGGCCCTGCGTGAGAACGTCAAGGGCTACAGTCCCGAGGCGATGGAGCCCATCTGCGGCATTCCGGCGCAGACGCTGCGTGAGGTTGCGCGCGCCTTCGCAAAAGCCAAAGGCGCCATGATTCTGTGGGGCATGGGCATCAGCCAGCACGTGCATGGCACGGACAACGCACGCTGCCTGATTGCGCTGGTGACCGTCACCGGCCAGATCGGCAAGCCTGGTTCGGGCCTGCACCCCCTGCGTGGACAAAACAATGTGCAGGGTGCAAGCGATGCGGGTTTGATCCCGATGATGTTCCCGAATTACCAGCGTGTGGACAACGTCGGCGTACACCAGTGGTTTGAAAACTTCTGGGGTACCACGCTTGACGACAAGCCTGGCTACACCGTAGTCGAGATCATGCACAAGGCACTGGCGCCCGACAGTGATCCGCACAAGGTACGCGGCATGTACATCATGGGCGAGAACCCGGCCATGAGTGACCCTGACCTCAACCATGCGCGGCATGCGCTGGCCAGCCTGGATCACCTCGTGGTGCAGGACATTTTCATGACCGAAACGGCATGGCTGGCCGATGTGGTGTTGCCTGCAACCGCCTGGCCCGAAAAAGATGGCACCGTGAGCAATACCGACCGTATGGTGCAACTGGGCAAAAAGGCGATTGACCCGCCTGGGCAGGCAAAACCCGACCTCTGGATAATCCAGCAAATTGCACGCGGCATGGGGCTGAACTGGAATTACCCTGGCGAAAGTGATGGTGTTGCTGCGGTCTACGAAGAAATGCGACAAGCCATGCACGCTGCGATTTCGGGCATCACATGGGAGCGTCTGCAACGTGAGTCCAGCGTGACCTATCCGTGCCTCAGCGCAGAAGACCCGGGTTCACCGACAGTCTTCATCGACACTTTCCCAACCAGCGACGGGCGTGTGCATCTGGTCCCTGCAGACATCATTCCTGCCAACGAAAGGCCGGACGCCGACTTCCCGTTTGTGTTGATTACCGGTCGCCAGCTGGAGCACTGGCACACTGGCAGCATGACGCGGCGTGCCACCGTGCTGGATGCCATCGAACCCATGGCAACTGCCTCCATGTGCGGCGATGACCTGGACGCCATGGGTCTTGAGCAAGGGGATGTGATCACCGTTGAGTCGAGGCGCGGACGTGTGGCGATTCATGTGCGGCGTGACGATGGCACACCCCATGGCGCGGTCTTCATTCCCTTTGCTTACTACGAGGCGGCAGCCAACCTCATGACCAACGCGGCGTTGGATCCTTTCGGGAAAATACCGGAATTCAAGTACTGCGCCGTCGCCATACGTCGCGGCGGCCAGCCCGCTTTGAAAACGGGTTATGGCAACGACGCGGCGCTGGCGCAATAGCACCGCATGCGTGGCGCGCTTCCCTTTTTGACAGAGGCGCGCGCGCCGCTGACGCATGCCATCGAGGCGATGGATGAGGCCGGGCAACTTCAGCAACTCGACATCCCGGCTGAACGGCCATTGACAGTCTATGTCGACAAACGCGAGCTGGTCACCCTCATGACGCTGGGTTCCCGCCCGGAGTGGCTGACGCTGGGTTACCTGTTGAACCAGCGCCTGATTGAGGCGGCGGGCGATGTTGAATCAATCACTGTCGACTGGGACGTTGGCGCTGCGGCCGTGAAGACGCGGGACGGCATCGCTGACATTGCACAAAAAACCGAACGGCGGGTGGTCACCACGGGCTGCGGCCAGGGCAGCCTTTTTGGGGAGGTCATGGCCCACATTGAAGGTGTGGTGCTTCCGCCTACGGCCATCACGCAGTCACAGCTCTACGCTGTGGTCAACACCATGCGTCTGAACGACAGCACCTATAAATCAGCGGGTTCCGTGCATGGCTGTGCGCTGTTCCGGGGCGAGGAGCCCCTGTTGTTTGTGGAAGACGTTGGACGGCATAACGCCATAGATTCCATCGCCGGCTGGATGGCGCTGCAGTCGTCCGGCGACGCTTCGTTCGCAACAGACGGCCTTCTGTTCTACACCACCGGGCGGCTCACCAGCGAGATGGTCATGAAAGCTGCGCAGATGGGCATTGCAGTTGTCATATCGCGTAGCGGCATTACCCAGATGGGCCATGCGGTGGCGCAGGAGCTGGGCCTGTGCGCCATAGGTCGTGCGCTCAACAAAAGGTTTCTCTGCTTCAGTACGCCGCAGCGCCTGAAGCTGGACGTTCCGGCAGCCTCCGGCATGGCACAGGTCGGGGTTTGAGTTCTCTGGGCGACAGCGCGCAGGCTGCCTGGCGACTGGTGGTGTCTGCAGACCCGGTGCTGCTGTCCATCGTGGCGCGCTCACTGGCGCTCAGCGCCAGCGCCAGCGCCATCGCTTTTGCCATCGGAAGTGTCCTTGGCTCATGGCTGGCCGTCAGCCGGTTTGCCGGGAGGCAGGTGTTGCTCGCAATACTCAACACCCTGCTGTCATTGCCATCCGTTGTCGTCGGATTGCTGGTCTACCTGATCCTCTCCCGATCCGGGCCCCTGGGTTTTCTGGGCTGGCTGTATTCGTTCAAGGCCATGCTGCTGGCGCAGGTCATCCTTATCCTGCCCGTTGTCGTGGCACTGGTGCGCCAGGTTGTGGAAGATGCCCATACCTCGCATGGTGAGCAACTGTGCTCGCTGGGCGCCAGCCCACGCCTGACGGGATTGCTGCTGGCGTGGGACGAGCGCAGCGCCTTGCTGACGGTCGCGCTTGCGGCCTTTGGCCGGGCCGTCGCAGAGGTGGGGGCGGTCATGCTTGTCGGCGGCAATATTGACGGCTTTACCCGCGTGATGACCACGGCCGTTGCACTGGAGACCAGCAAGGGCGATCTGCCGCTGGCCATGGGTCTGGGTCTTGTGCTGCTGCTGGTGGTGCTCGCCCTGCAGCTGTTGATCTGGGGCGTGCGTGCCTGGTTCAATGCACTGGCGCTGCCACTGAATGCTGCGCAGGTATCGTCGATCACGAGGTCAGGATCTTGAGCACCCTTTTTGAACTGGACAGGGTAAGGGTTGTGCTGTCTCCGCAGCGCCATGCGCCCGCCGCCCTTGACGGGATCTCGCTGCGGATAGATGCGGGTGAACGCGTGGCACTGGTGGGCGCCAACGGCAGCGGCAAGTCCACCTTGCTGCGCGTGCTGCACGGCCTGGCAGCTCCCACATCAGGCTCGGTACAGCGACAGCAGGGCCTTCAGCAGGCCATGCTCTTTCAGACCCCGGTTTTGCTTCGCATGTCTGTTCAGAATAATCTGGCGCTGGCCTTGTGGCTGCGTGGCTCGCCGTGGAAGTCTGCCCGTCGGGCCGCTTTGCAGGCGCTTGCCCTGGCGGAACTGGAAGAGGTTGCCGGGCGTAGTGGCCGGCTGCTGTCGGTTGGACAAACCCAGCGTGCAGCCCTGGCGCGGGCCCTTGCGCTCGATCCGCAGGCCTTGCTGCTGGATGAGCCCACGGCCAGCCTGGACCCACATTCCAAGCGTCTGGTCGAAGGCGTGGTGCAATCCTATGAGGGCACCATCGTTTTTGCCAGTCACAACCTGGGCCAGGTCAAGCGCCTGGCAACGCGCGTCATTTACCTGGAGCAGGGCCACCTGCTCGCAGATTTGCCAGTTGCAGAATTTTTTGACCACGCGCGCCTGCAGGCGGATTCAGCCGCTGCCGCCCATTTTTTAAAGGGAGAATCGACCGCATGAGTAGCTGCCATCAAAAACCGCTTTTTGCACTCGTCACCAAGGTACTGGGCACCGCATTGCTGGTGGCCTCCAGCGCAGTGTTTTCCCAGCCGCTGCTGATGGCGTCCACCACGTCCACAGAGCAGTCAGGCCTGTTTTCCCATCTGCTGCCGGCCTTCAAGGCAGCCAGCGGCATCGATGTGAAAGTGGTTGCCGTTGGAACCGGCCAGGCGATTGACATGGGCCGGCGGGGCGATGCCGATGTGCTTTTCGTACATGACCAGGCGGCTGAAGAAAAACTGGTGGCAGACGGCTTTGCCACCAAACGCATGGCTGTGATGTACAACGATTTTGTGCTGGTCGGGCCGGCGTCGGACCCGTCTGGCGTGCGCGGCAAAGACATTGTGGCCGCGCTGCGCAAGGTTGCAAATGGCGCGGCGCCTTTTGTGTCCCGTGGCGACCGCAGTGGAACCCATGTGGCGGAGTTGCGCTACTGGAAGCTGGCTGATCTGGACGTCTCAAAGGTTGCAGGCTACAGGCAATGCGGCTGCGGCATGGGGCCTGCACTCAACATAGCCGCATCGACGGGCGCCTATGTGCTCACCGACCGTGGCACATGGCTGAACTTTCGCAATCGGGCCGGCCTTGCGGTGCTGGTCGAAGGTGACGGCAAGCTGTTCAACCAGTACGGCGTGTTGCCCGTCAACCCCGCCAGACATCCGCATGTCAATGCCGCAGGGGCCAACCGGTTTGTCGATTGGGTGACCTCACCCGCAGGGCAGGCGGTGATCGCCAGTTACAAGATCGGTGGGGAACAGTTATTCTTCCCCAATGCCAAGCCCTGATTCAACTGCGACTCTCTTGACATCTGCATGTCCCGTGGCGCCCGGAGTGGGGATGCACCACATCACCGCGCTGGTCCTGGCTGGTGGGCGCGGCGCACGCATGGGTGGCGTGGACAAGGGGCTGCAGCTGTTTCGCGGTCAGCCGCTGGTGCAGCATGCGCTCATGCGCCTTGCCGACCAGGAGGGCGGCCCCCTGCACGGTGTGCTGGTCAATGCCAACCGGAATCCGGAGCGCTATCTTTTACAGGCTCAGGCCTGCTTTGGTGCCGACAAGGTCACGGTTTTTGCGGATCGGGTGCAGGATTTTTCCGGTCCCCTGGCGGGCTTTGAAGCCGGGTTGGCGCTTTGTTCCAGCCCCTTGCTGTTGACCGTACCCTGCGACAGTCCGCTGTTTCCGCTGGATCTTGCCAGGCGCCTGCTGGACGCACTGACGGCGGTCGATGCCGATGTTGCGGTAGTCGAGGCTCCAGAGGCCGGACCTGACGGCCGCATGGTTTTACGCAGCCAGCCGGTTTTTTGCCTGATGAAGGTCAGCCTGCATGAGAGCCTTTCGACCTTCCTGGCATCAGGCAGGCGCAAAATCGACGCGTGGACAGCGCAGCACCGGGTGGTGCAGGTGCCGTTCAATACTGCGGCTGACGACCCCAGGGCGTTTGCCAACGCCAATACCCTGGACGAACTCCGTTCTCTGGAAAACACATGATTTCGGTGGATGACATTGCACGCTCCCTGCAGGGCTATGACCCGCAGGCCCTGAAGATGGACGACGCCAATGCGTTTATCGAGCGTCTTGTGGTGCCCGTGGCAAACGTGGAAAACCTGTCGCTGCGCCAGTGCCAGGGCCGGGTATTGTCTGAGGACCTGGTCTCGCGGATGGCGGTGCCCGCGCACAACAACTCCGCCATGGATGGTTTTGCTTTTGATGGCGCTGCATTGAAGCAGGGAGAACCCCTTAGCCTTCGCAGCGTGGGCACGGCGCTGGCCGGCAAGGCCTGGACTGGTCATGTTCAGCCGGGCCAGTGTCTCAAGGTGATGACGGGCGCCATCCTGCCACAGGGCCTGGATACGGTGGTCCCACATGAGCTGGTCAAGGTCGATGGTGACAGGGTGGAGATTCCGTCCGGCCTTTTCAAGGCGGGCGATAACCGCCGCCTGCGCGGTGAAGATTTGCAGCTCGGTGGTGTGGCGCTTGAGCGGGGGCAGCGGCTGTCGCCTGCAGCGATAGGCCTTGCCGCCAGCCTGGGCGTCGAGACATTGCCTGTGTATCGCCGCCTGCGTGTGGCCTGCATGTCGACCGGCGACGAGGTGTTGTCCCCCGGTGAAACCATGCGCGAGGGCGCCGTGTATGACAGCAACCGTTACACCGTCACCAGCCTGCTGGACCGGCTCGGCTGCGAAGTGATCGAATGTGGCGTGGTGCGCGATGACCCGGTAGCGCTGGAGTCGGCGTTTCGCAGCGCAGCAGCGCAGGCCGACGTCATCATCAGCAGCGGCGGCGTCAGCGTGGGCGAGGCTGACTTCACCAAGGGCATGATGCGCAAGCTCGGCGATGTTGTTTTCTGGCGCATCGCCATGCGGCCGGGCCGGCCGTTCGCTGTGGGGCGTATCGGCAATACCGTGTTGTTTGGCCTGCCCGGCAATCCGGTGGCCGTGATGGTGACCTTTCTGGCACTTGTCAGGCCGGCGCTGCTGCGCATGATGGGCGCGAAGGATGAGGTGTTGCCGCTTTTGCGGGCCCACAGCCAGGAGCCCATGCGCAAGAAGCCGGGGCGTACGGAGTACCAGCGCGGCATCGTCACCACTTCGGCGGAGGGTCGGCTGGAGGTGCGTACGACAGGCAATCAGGGCTCAGGCGTGTTGAGTTCCATGGTGCAGGCCAACGGGCTCATCGTCTTGCATCATGGCCAGGGCAATGTCGCTGAAGGCGATCTGGTTGACGTCATGATGTTTCATGGGGTTATCTGAGTCGGCAACCGAAAACCCTGCTTCAGGTCAGTCGTTGAGTCGCTGCTGCATGAAGTCAATAAAAACGCGTAGCTTGCGTGGAAGGTGCACGCGACTCGGGTAGTAGAGGTAGAACCCTGGGAATGTCGGCCACCAGGCCTTGAGCAACGGGATCAGGCGACCTGCGGCAATGTCCTCCTGAACCTGGACTTCAAAAGCACATGCGATGCCTGCACCGGCCCTGACTGCGGCCAGCAGGGTGTCTCCGTCATTGGTCAGTAGCGGGCCTGTCGTTTCGATGTCGAAGTCCCTGCCTTTGTGTGAATATTCCCAGCGATAAATATTGCCGCCTATGCGTGCGTTGAGGCAGCGGTGCGACTTGAGGTCTTCCGGGGTGCGCGGCTGGACACGACCCTCAAGATACCTGGGTGCAGCAACTGTCGCGATACGGTGCCGACCGCCCAGTGGAACCGCGACAACATCCTGTGCGAGGTTTTCACCCAGGCGGATACCTGCGTCAAAGCCGTTCCCGATCAGGTCTATGAGCGCGTTGTCGCAATGCATCTCCAGTGTGATCCCGGGATAGGCCTCACCAAATTCCACCAGGTGGGGCATCAGCAGGATATCGGCGGCCGTCCGCGACAGGTTCAGGCGCAGCAGGCCTGCTGGCTGATCCCTGCTCTCGTTGATGCTTTCGACGGCCATCTCCAGCGTGGCAATGCCAGGTTGCGCTGCGGCCAGAAAGCGCTGGCCAATTTCAGTGATCCCGACCCGCCTCGTGGAGCGGTCCAGCAGGCGCACGCCGAGTCTGGCTTCAAGGCTTCGCAATGTTTGCGACAGTGCAGACGGCGAGACGCCCAGCTCGGCTGCGGCGCGTGTAAAGCTGGCGTGGTGCGCCACGCGGGCAAACGCAGAAATGGCAGGGAAAAGATCTGAAGACATGATGCATTATGAAGCTGGGCTTCAAGCCTCATGCCGGATAACCGTATTTATCTTTGGTAATGCCAAGGCTAAGGTATGGGCTCCACCGTTTGGTGGCACGAATCGTCGTCAGGTTCCAAACCAAATTCGCGTTTCTTTTTTTCCCCCAGGAGCCCTCATGACACATTCTTCACAACTCGCAGGCAAAGTCGCCATCGTCACCGGATCTTCCAGGGGAATCGGTGCTGGCATCGCCCGTCGTCTCGCAGCCGATGGTGCCAGCGTGATCGTCAATTACGTCCGCCATGCTGGAGATGCCGACCTCGTCGTGCAGAAAATTGTCGCTGACGGCGGCAAGGCGTTTGCTGTCCAGGCAGACCTTGCATGTCCGGAAGAGATAGAGCCACTCATCGACGCTGCGATCAGACAATTTGGCCGGCTGGATATCCTGGTCAATAACGCAGGCATCTATGAGACCGACTCGCTTGAAACACTCACCGCCGCCAGCTTTGATACCCATTTCAACCTCAACGTGCGCGGCCTGCTTCTGGCCACACAGGCCGCTTCGCGGGTGTTGCCGGCCGGGGGTGTCGTTGTGAACATCAGCTCGGGCCTGGCGAAGAGCCCGTATCCGGTCGTTCATGTGTATTGCGCGACCAAGGGCGCAGTGGATACCCTGACACGTTCCTTGGGGATGGCGCTTGGTCCCCGGAAGATCCGGGTCGTCGGCATAGCGCCCGGTTTTGTAGCGACAGAGGGCAACGCCGAGTCCGCCAGGGGCATGGCTGACTTTCTGGTCGGTAAGACGCCGCTGGGCCGGGTGGGACAACCCGCTGATATTGCCGCCGCCGTCTCGTGGGCGGTTTCTGACGATGCCGCGTGGGTAACAGGTACTACCCTTGACGTATCGGGCGGCATGGTGTTTTAGGCCGCAGATCCACCCAATCGCGGCGTGTTCGTCCGAGCCCCCGCAGAAAGACCAGCTTCGCGCGCAGGCTGTGGCCTTTGCGTTATGGTGGCGACATGAAATTTCTATTCCTGAAACTGGGCTGGCGCACCCTCTGGCGTGACCTGCGCGCCGGTGAGCTTCGCCTGCTGATTGTGGCCGTCACGCTGGCCGTTGCCGCGCTGACAGCCGTGGGCTTTTTTGCCGACCGGCTCAAGGGTGGCCTGCAGCGCGATGCGCGGCAACTGCTGGGCGGCGATGCGGTGATCCGCAGTGACGGCGAAACCCCGGCAGCCTTTATTGCCAAGGCTCAGGCGCTGGGCCTCAAGGCGATCACCACTGTGAGCTTTCCGACCATGGGCCGCGCGACGGATGCCGATGGCGGCGCCAGCAAGCTGGTGGCTTTCAAGGCCGTGCCCGAGGGCTACCCCTTGCGCGGCAGCATGAAGGTTGCAGCCATGCCGCAAGATGTGGGAAGCAACACCAGCGAAGTGCCTGCACCCGGCACGGCCTGGGCCGATGCCTCGCTGCTCGATTCCCTGGGCCTGAAAGTCGGCCAGACCCTGCTCATGGGTGACGCCAGCTTCAAGGTCACACGCATCATCGTGCAGGAGCCCGATCGCGGTGCCGGCTTCGTCAGCTTTTCGCCACGCGCCATGATCAACCAGGCCGATGTCAAAGCCACCAACCTGATCCAGCCGGCCAGCCGTACCAGCTACCGTTTTGCAGTCGCCGGCGACGACAAGGCCGTCAGCGAGTTTGTGAAATGGGCCGATGCGGAAATCAAGAAGCCGTTCGAGAAATCAGGCATACGCGGCGTGCGTCTGGAGTCGCTTGAGTCCGGCAGCCCCGAGATGCGGCAAACACTGGACCGCGCAGAGAAATTCCTGAACCTGGTCGCGCTGCTGGCCGCCTTGCTGAGCGCAGTGGCGGTCGCCATCGTCGCGCGCGGTTTTGCCGCCAGGCACCTGGACGACTGCGCCATGCTGCGCGTGCTGGGCCAGCCGCAACGCACGATTGCGCTGGCTTATGCGTTTGAATTTGTTCTGGCGGGCCTGTTTGCCAGCGCGCTTGGCGTGGCGCTGGGTTTCGCGGTGCACTACGGTTTTGTGGCTTTGCTCGCCGGGCTGGTTGAAACGGCTCTGCCTGCCGCCACCATCTGGCCGGTGCTGTTCGGCATGGGCATGGGCCTGACGCTGTTGCTGGCTTTCGGCCTGCCGCCCGTGCTGCAACTGGCTGCTGTGCCGCCGCTGCGCGTGATTCGCCGCGACGTGGGCAACCTCAAGCCTGCCTCGATGGCGGTTCTGGGTGTGGGCGTGCTGGGTTTTGCGGCCCTGCTGCTGGCGGCCAGCAGCGATTTGAAGCTGGGCCTGATTGCTGTCGGTGGGTTTGCAGCTGCGGTGCTGGTGTTTGCGGTGGCCAGCTTTGCCGCCGTCAAGCTGCTGCGCGCCAGCGTCAATGAAACCACTGCGCCGCGCTGGCTGGTGCTGGCCACACGCCAGCTGTCGGCACGCCCCATCTATGCCGTGGTGCAGACCAGCGCGCTGGCTGTCGGCCTGCTTGCCCTCATGTTGCTGGTGCTGCTGCGCACCGACCTCATCAGCAGCTGGCGCAAGGCCACGCCGCCTGATGCCCCCAACCGTTTTGTCATCAACGTACAGCCCGAGCAGGGCGATGCCTTCCAGAAGGCGCTGCGCGATGGCGGCGTCAAGAAGTTTGACTGGTACCCCATGATTCGCGGCCGGCTGGTGGCCGTCAACGGCACGGCGGTCACGCCTGACAACTACGAAGACGATCGCGCCAAGCGCCTGGTGGATCGCGAGTTCAACCTTTCCAACAACATCGACATGCCGGGCCACAACCAGATCGTTGCCGGTCGCTGGACGCCCGGTGAAAAAGACGCGGTGAGTGTGGAGGACGGACTGGCCAAGACCCTGGGCCTCAAGCTCGGCGATTCGCTGCGCTTTGACATGGGCGGCCAGATCAGCGAGGCCAAAATCACCAGCCTGCGCAAGGTGGACTGGGGCTCGATGCGGGTCAACTTTTTTGTGATGTACCCGGTGGCGGCACTGACCGATGTGCCGGTGTCTTACATCACCGCCTTTCGTGCGCCAGAGCCCGTGGCAGCCGTCGCCGGGCAGCCCGCACCACAGAGTTTCGACAACCAGCTGGTGCGCGCCTTTCCCAATGTGACCAATGTCGACATGAGCAGCACGCTGGCGCAGGTGCAGCGTGTGCTGGACCAGGTCATTCGTGCGGTGGAGTTTTTATTCGGCTTCACCCTGGCTGCCGGCCTGGTCGTGCTGTTTGCCGCGATCACGGCCACGCGTGAAGAGCGCGCAAAAGAGTTCGCCATCATGCGCGCCGTCGGTGCACGTGCGTCGCTGCTGCGCCAGGTGCAGCGTGCCGAGCTGGCCGGTGTCGGTTTGCTGGCCGGCTTTCTGGCCTCGCTGGTGGCGCTGGCGGTCGGCTGGGGTCTGGCGCGTTATGTGTTTGACTTCAACTGGACGGGTTCATGGACAGTGCCGCTGTTCGGCAGCATGGCCGGTGCCTTGCTGGCGCTGGCGGCTGGATGGTGGGGTTTGCGCTCGGTGCTCAACACGCCAGTGGTTGAGACCCTGAGGCGTACTGCGGGCAATTAGGGCTGGGAGCTGCCCCGTTTGCTTGCGCGACAATTGGTGATGACCTTGTCTTTTTCTTCACGGCGCCCGGCATGAGGCCGCAGATCACGGTGGCGGACCGCCACGGCTTTGACGCGATCATCGATGCGCGCTCACCCGGTGAGTTTGCCATTGACCACATTCCTGGCGCCATCAATTGCCCGGTGCTTGACGACGAAGAGCGCCGCATTGTCGGCACGCTCTACAAGCAGCAGGGCTCTTTTGAGGCCAAGCGTGTCGGCGGTGCGATGGTCGCCGCCAACCTGGCGCGTCATATCCGCGAGAAGTTCGCCGACAAACCCTCGACCTGGAAACCCATGGTCTATTGCTGGCGCGGCGGCATGCGCAGCGGCTCCATGACGACCTGGCTGCGTCTGGTCGGTTGGGACGCCCAGCAATTGCCGGGCGGCTACAAGGGCTGGCGCCGCCATGTCATTGCGCTGATAGACCGTCTTTCGGCCGACCTGCCCTTTGTCGTGATCTGCGGTGCCACCGGCAATGCCAAGACCCGCATCCTGCAGGCACTGGAGGCACAGGGCGAGCAGGTGCTGGACCTGGAGGGCCTGGCCTGCCACAAGGGCTCGCTGCTGGGCGCCATGCCCGACCAGCCCCAGCCCTCACAAACTGCGTTTGAAACCCGGCTGGCCAGCGTGCTGGAAGGCGTTGACCTGAACCGTCCCCTCTACGTGGAAGGCGAAAGCCGCCGCATCGGCCAGATCAATGTGCCGGTGCATCTGATCGAGCGCATGCGTTCGAGCCCCTGCGTCGAGATCGAGGCCACAACGGATGCCCGTGTCGAGTACCTGCTGCGCGATTACAACTATCTCGGCGACCGGCCCGACTGGCTGGCTGAGCGCATTGGCATCCTCAAGGAACTGCACGGCAAGGAAACCATCGCCAGGTGGCAGGCCTGGGCCCTGGCCGGTGACCTGCCGCCGCTGTTCCGCGAACTGGCCATGCAGCACTACGACCCGGCCTACAACCGGTCGCAGCGCAACAATTTCAGGCGCTGGGAGCAGCGCCAGGTGATCAACACCGCCGACCTGTCGCCCGCTGGCATTGAATCGCTGGCACGCGAAGTCGTGGCCCTGCCGGTTGCGCCAGCGCCGGCGACCTCGGTGGCCTGAGAGGGACGTATGCAAATCGAAGAAAAACCGCCGGGCAATCCGCCCTTTGCCACACCGTTTGAATGGATAGGCGGCGAGGCGCGCATCCGCGCGCTGGTTGACCGCTTTTATGACCTGATGGACCTGGAGCCCGCTTACGCCGTGCTGCGCGGTGTGCACGGCAACACGCTGGAAAACGCACGCGACCGCCTGTTCTGGTTTCTCTGCGGCTGGATGGGCGGGCCACAGCACTACACCGAGCGTTTTGGCCACCCGCGCCTGCGCATGCGCCACATGCAGGGTCAGGGCGGCGCGACGGGGCCCATCGGCATCCGCGAGCGCGACGAATGGCTGGCCTGCATGGACCAGGCCATGCGCGAGACCGGTGTCGATGACGAACTGCGAGCAAGGCTCAACACCTCGTTCTTCCAGACGGCGGACTGGATGCGCAACCGGGGTGAAGGCTGAAGGCTGGTTTCGTTCTTTTTGCTACCAAATATGTAGCTGCTCACGCCCGTATTCATTGGTCAAAATACCAATTTGATGCCTGAAAATCGCCGTTTTTCGCGTTTTGTGACGTTATTGAGCCCCTGAAACGGCTCGCCAGCTGCGTGGGACGTGAAATTTTGCCGTATACGACAAAAATTTAACGTATACATTCAATTTTTGACGTAAAAGTTAAAAATGTGAATCCGGTTGACGTTTGATGGCGCCAGCTTCTGCTCATCCCGCGCTGGGCGACCACAGGGCGGGGCGAACCGGTTCGTCGCGGGTCCCGGACGCCTGCAGCGTTGCACCAAAGGCTTCCAGCCGACTGGCGCAACTGCCGTCTTCCACTTCGCGTGTGGTGAAGGAGGTCGCCAGCAGCGGTGCACGCCCCACCAGCTCCCCGATCTCCGACGCGGCGTTGGCGCCCCCCTTGCTGCCCATGACCGCCACCACGGCAACCCGGGGCAGGCGATGGCTGCGTTCGGCCACAAAGCTGCGCATGGGTGCGGCCAGGCGATAGGCCCAGATCGGCGCAATCAGCACGACGGTCTGGAAATCCCCGGGTTCGGGTCCGGCATAAAGCACAGGCGGACACAGGCCGAAGACGGAGTCCGCGATGCACTTCAACGAGCCGAGAACACCTGCGCGAGAGCGGGTTTCGGTGATTTCCCCCATGGGCCAGCCCATCTGGCTGCAGAGCAGCTGCGCCAGGCGGCGTGAGGTTCCCGTGTACGAATAGACGACTACAAGTATCTTGCCCATGTGAAGCTCCCTGCTGGTTTGACCTGAACGTTGCAGGCCCGCAAAGCGATCCCCGGCAACCTGTGCGTACCTTAGACCCGGTGATTTCCGCCGGGATTGACCCATGTCAAGCATTCATCAGGATCACAGGCCGGACGGAAAGGTTTCGGGCACCTCGCCTTGAATCCAGCCGACATCACGCTCTAGCGGCTCCAGCGCGCACGTTTCGTCGATGTGAATCATGGCGTCAAACTGCAGGGGCAGGTGCGTCTGGAAATAGTGGCTTTGCCGCTCTGTTTGCGGGTGGTAGATCACGCCGATCGCGCGCTGCAGGCGAGGCTCGACCAGCAACTCGCGCAGGGCGGTGTCGTCGCGCAGTGCGAGCCAGAATTCAGGCAGGCCAGTCTTGTGAAACAGCGCCTCGTAGCTGCCGGGCAGGCCGTCCCGTACCCGTCTGCGCTGGGCCGGCGCGTCCCACTGCGCTGCCGCCGTCACGCTGCCGTGGTGGGTTGAAAAGCCGATCAGCACCGCATCTGCGCCCCAGCGGTCGCGGGCCAGCTGGCCGACATTCCATTCGCCTCTGGCACCCATTTCCGTGGCGGCTGCGTCGCCCAGGTGAGAGTTGTGCGCCCATACCGCGATGCGGGGCGCAATGCCGTGGCCTGTCATGTGGCGCTCCAGCGCCTGCAGCGTCTCCACCATGTGGCTGTCGCGCAGGTTCCACGAAGAAATGCGGCCGTGAAACATGGTGCGGTAATACTCTTCGGCGTTGCGCACCAGCCGGGCGTTTTGCTGTGCAAAGAAGGCCTCGTCGCTCTCCATGCCCGGCACGGGCGCGGTCGCGGCAACCCGCAGGTTCATGTCGCGCAGTTGCTGGATCACCTCGTCCTCGCAGCTCGGCCTGAGGCCGTAGCTGGAGGCATAGCCATACGCCTGGCTGTCCTGGTGGTAATGGTCAAAGCACGCATAACGTGCCCGCGCCCGGGCGGCTGCCTGCGGGTCGGTCGCGTCCAGGTAGGCCAGCACCGCTTCCATGGATGCAAACAGGCTGTAGAGGTCTATGCCGTAAAAGCCCACCTGTCGCGAGATGGGCAAGCCGCGGTTGTGCTCGCGCAGCCAGTCCACAAAATCATGCACAACGGTGTTGCGCCACATCCAGGTGGGAAAGCGCTTGAAGCCCATCAGCGCTTCACTGGCGCTGCGGTCCTGCGACTGGCCACGCACGTAGCGGTTGACCCGCCATGCATCGGGCCAGTCGGCCTCCACGGCGACGGCCATGCAGTTTTTTTCAAGGATCAGCCGTTTGGTGATCGCGGCGCGCGCGGCGTAGAACTCGTGCGTGCCGTGCGAGGCTTCACCGATCAGCACAAAGCGTGCATTGCCGATCAGTTGCAGCAAGCCGTCGTACTGGCGTGCATCGCCCCCCAGCGGCTGCAGGTGTGCGCGCAGGTGATCCAGAAACGATGCGCCCTCTGCGTAGCGCGATGAAAGCCGGTTCGTCATTTGTGTACTCCTGTGGGGTGGTCCAGCTTGTGCTGGCGGCGTGCGTCTTCGAGCAGCGAGCGCACCTCGTCGTCGCTTGCCTGCGGAAAATTCTGGTACCACCTGCCCACCGCCTGAAAGGGCGTGGGCATGGCCGCGCAGACCACCTCGTCGGCCACGGCACGCAGGTTCTCGCAGGTCTCCGGTGCACCCACGGGTACGGCGACGGTCAGGCGGGCCGGATGTTGCTGGCGTATGGCTTCAGCCGCCGCGTGCATGGTGTAGCCGGTGGCCAGTCCGTCATCCACCACGATCACATGGCGTCCCCGCAGCGGCACCGCCGGGCGCTGGTTGCGGTAGAGCTGCTCGCGCCGCTGCAGTTCGGCCCGTTCGCGTTCGATCACCGCGTCCAGCGCAGGCTGGCTGACGAGCTGTGCGGCCATCGGGTTCATCACGCGTACGCCCCCGCTGGCTATGGCACCCATGGCGTATTCCTCATGGCCCGGAAAGCCCAGCTTGCGCACGACAAAGATGTCCAGTGGCGCCTTCAACGCCCTGGCCACTTCAAAGCCAACAGCCACGCCGCCACGCGGAAGGGCCAGCACGAGCAGGTCTTCCTGGTCGCGATATTTATCGAGTTGTGCCGCCAGGACGCGGCCCGCATGATGGCGGTCGCGATAGGGGGTCGGGTGGGGCGTGGTCATGGTGCGTGCTGCACCGTGGTCAGGTGTGCGCTGAACCAGGCCGTCGCCAGTTCGGCAACCTGCTCCAGTGCGCCAGGCTCGCCGAAAAGATGGGTGGCACCCGGTACGATGGCCAGGCTTTTTTCGCAGCGCAGGCGCTGGTGTGCTGCTTTGTTCAACGCCAGCACGGCATGGTCGGCACCCCCCACGATCAGCAGGGTGGGGGCGTCGATGGCCGCGAGCACGGCATCGCCCGCGAGGTCGGGTCGCCCGCCGCGCGATACCACGGCTGATACGTGGTCGCCCAGACGTGCCGCGGCAATCAGCGCGGCCGCACTGCCTGTGCTGGCGCCAAAGTAGCCCAATGCGGCATGCTGCAGTTGCGCCTGCCTGGTCGCCCACAGCGTTGCGTCTTCCAGCCGCGACGTGAGCAGGGCGATGTCGAAGCGGTGCATACCCGTTTGAGCATCGACCTGTTCCTCCTGCACAGTCAGGAGGTCGAATAAAAGTGTTGCGATACCGGCATGCTGGAGTCGTTTTGCCACTAGGC
The DNA here is from genome assembly GCA_040388335.1 of Pseudomonadota bacterium. Classification (GTDB taxonomy): domain Bacteria; phylum Pseudomonadota; class Gammaproteobacteria; order Burkholderiales; family Burkholderiaceae_C; genus Polaromonas. The sequence continues at coordinate 31,095 of JAZKCB010000263.1, forward strand.
GATTGCGCAAACTGTGCCGCCCACTGCCGCTGCCGTGTGCAAACAGCACCAACCCTTCAAACGCCGGGGGCAGTGAAAGATCGCCGTAAAGCAGGGCGTCGCGCACGGGGATGCGCTGTTGTGTCGCCGACGTATCGTCGAGGGTGTAGCTCATGGTTTCGTTCCTTTGTGTCAAGGAAATCCCGCTGCCCGGGTGTGCGCCCGCACACCCGTACTGCATCACGCACTGCAAGGTTTTTGTAGTTTTGCAGGCAGTCAAACCCGCAGCGGATTTACCTTTGCTGTCTTCTCCCGAATGTTTTCTTTCTGAATCGACAGGCTGTCAGGCTAGGGGATGTCAGCGTAATTTTTCTGATCTGGATCAATGGACGCGGCATTCGCTGCCGACGCAGGTGTGCGCTGGCGCAGCGCCCAGGTGACGCGCTGCTTGATCTGACGCAAGGAACCCCTCCGCGCGTGGCAGTACGCTGCACATCCAACCCCAAACTTTGGAGACCAGCATGCGAACCTTGATCACGAGCCTTGCGTTTTCAGCCTTTTTATCGGTGCCCATGGCCGAAGCCGTGGCACAGCCGGCTTCGCCTGCCAATCAGGCGGCGAGCGCGCCGCGTGGGCCGGGCGCCGCGTCCGGCCCACGAGGGGGGATGGGGCGGCAAGGCGGCATGGCTGGGCCCAATTACACGCCGGGCTGGCAGATGATGACGCCTGCCGAACGCGATGAGCATCACAACCGCATGCTCAACGCCAAAACAGCAGATGAGTGCCGGCAAATCATGGCCGAGCACCAACAGCGGATGAACGAGCGGGCCACGGCAGCCGGGCGTGGCCCCATGCCTCATCCGCAGCGGGACGGATGCTCCGGGTTTGGACGCTGAGCGATCCTCGCCTTACGGCTTTCCCCAGCCGTGCGGCAGTCCCGCAGCGCCGTTCAATTGGCCTTGAGCAACTCGCCCACTTCCAGCAGCACCATCTCGTTGTCGTCCGCCTTGTTGGGCTCGCGGCTGCTGGAGAACGGCAGGTTGTTGTCGTTGCCGACCACGATGTGCGTCGCATCCACCACGTCGACGTTCTCGATCGTGAAGAAGGGGAAGGTCAGCACGCCATTGTTCAGCGGCTTGCGGGCCAGCCTGTTCGGGTCGGCAATGTTGAGCAGGTCGATGTAGCCGATCTTGCGAACCGGGCCGCCGACGTTGGCGTCGGTCAACTCAACTTTGTAGACGCGCTTGAATTTGGCGATGTCGTGAAAGCAGTCGGTGCGCTTCTGGCCTTCTGCACAAGCCTTGTCGGCCGTACCTTCGCCATTGTCGCGCTCGATGATGAGGCCGGTGTTGCCGTCAATCATGTTGAAGTCGCCAA
>JAZKCB010000264.1:0-15115 GCA_040388335.1 Pseudomonadota bacterium
CCATCGGAACACCTGCAGAAATTCGTGGTAACAAGCAGGTCCTTGATGCCTACCTGGGGAACTGACATGACACAAGACATCTGCATTGAATTCGATGACGTGGTCGCAGGCTACAAGGACTTCATGATCCTGAACAACCTGTCTTTCAAGGTCAGGCGCGGTTCCATCACCCTGCTGCTTGGGCCCAACGGTGCCGGCAAGTCGACGGTGCTCAAGACGCTGTTTGGCCTTCTCAAGCCGCGCCAGGGTCGCATCCTGCTGGATGGCGAAGATATCTCCGGCTATACGCAAAAAGCGCTGCTGGCCAAGGGCATCGCTTTCGTGCCTCAGGGCCGCAATCTGTTCGGGCAACTGACGGTTTTCCAGAACATGGAGCTGGGCGGCATCACCCTGGGCACCAAACTCACGCACGAGCGCATTCCTGAAGTGCTGGAGTTTTTCCCGCGTGTGAAAGAGCGTCTGCATTCGCAGGCATCGGCACTTTCCGGCGGAGAGCAAAAGCAGCTGGAGATCGGCCGCGCCTTGTTGCTGCGGCCCAAGGTGCTGCTGATCGACGAGCCTTCGATCGGCCTGTCACCCATGGTGGTGCAGGACGTCTTCAAGCTGCTGAAAAAACTGGCCTCGCAAGGCACGACGGTGTTGATGGTCGAGCAGAACGTCAAGAGTGCACTGAAGATTTCCGACGATGCGATTGCGCTGGAGTCAGGCCAGCTGGTGCTGCACAAACCGGCGGCAGACCTGCTGGCCGACCCGAACATCGAACGCCTTTTTCTGGGCGGCGGCCATGTGCCTGGTGCGACGGTCGCAGATCCCGCAAGCCTGCCTGTCTGAGCCGATCAACATCTGCCAACCGGAGAACCCCCATGAGCATCACAAGCAAGTCCACCGCAGACCGCGAAGCCATACTCGACGCCTCCAACCCGCTGGGGCTGGATGGCATCGAGTTCATTGAATACACGACGGCCAAACCCCAGGCGCTTGGCCAGGTACTGGAGATGATGGGTTTCCGGCCGGTAGCGCGGCATCGCTCGCGAGAGGTGTTGCTATACCGTCAGGGAAGCCTCAACGTGATCGTCAATGCGCACGTGCCGATGTTGCCCAACGGTGCTGCACCTCAGGACAAGCCCGAGATCGCTGCCGTTGCCTTGCGCGTGCGCGATGCCGCAGCAGCCTACGGCCGTGCCCTCGAACGTGGCGCCTGGGCCGTGCCGTCGCGTGTCGAGGTGATGGAGCTCAACATTCCTGCGATTCATGGTGTGGGTACCAGTCGCCTTTATTTTGTAGATCGTTACGACAAGTTCTCCATTTACGATGTGGACTTTGTGCCCATCCCGACGGTAGACCAGCATCCGCCCGCCGTCGCCGGCCTGCATTTTTTTGGTGTGGTTCAGTACATTGGTACAGACCGCAGCGACGACTGGACCGAGTTTTACCGCGAGCTGTTTGGTTTTACCGAGTTGCCCGCCGAGCAGCGTTTTGGTGTTTTGCCCAAGGGTCGCATCCTCAGCAGCCCTGGCCCGGCGACATCGCGCTTTTACATCCAGCTGATTGAGCCCGAAGCCAGTGTGCTGGAAATCGAGGGCGATGAAAGCTTGCACCGCATTGGCCTGGGCACTGCCGACGTGCTGGCCACGGTGGCCGAGTTGCGCAAGCGCGGCGTCGAATTTGTCGAGTCCAGAGGCGTGCACAGCGAAGACCGTGGTGCGCTGACCAGGACCTGGCTGGGCAGTGTGAGTTTTGAGCTGGTCCATGACCAGCGCGGCTGATCGTCAGGAACCCGCCATGAGCCATTACAGCGGAAACATTGACGATTTCGGGATGGACACCATCTCGCTGGCTGGCCCCCTGGAGGCCAAACTCAAGGCCGTGCGCGATGCAGGCTTTACACAGATCATGCTGTCGGCCCGCGACATCGTGGGCCACCCTGACGGACTGGACGCTGCGGTTGCCGCTGTTCGCAACAGCGGCCTGCGCGTCACCGGCTTTCAGGTCCTGCGTGACTTCGAAGGCCTGAGTGGTCACCTGCATGAGTACAAGATGGACATCGCCAAGTCCATGCTGGAGATGTGCCATGCGCTCGGTTGCAGGCTGCTGCTGATCTGCTCGTCCACCTCCACGCATGCGACCGGCGACACCAAGGCGCTGGTTCGCGACCTGCGCAAGCTCGCCATGCTGGCCATTCCCATGAATATCAGGATTGCCTATGAAGCGCTGTCATGGGGCCGTACCGTCAACGAGTTTCCGCAAGCCTGGGACCTGATCTGCGAGGCTGACATGCCCAACCTCGGGCTGGGCTTTGACTCCTTCCACGTGTTCGCCACCAACACCTCGCTCGACGAACTCGACATTCTGGACCCGGCCAAGGTCTTTCTCGTGCAGCTGGCCGATTTCATGTGGACAGAGATCAAGTCGGTTGAAGAGCGTATTGCGACCGCGCGTCACTTCCGTGTCTTCCCCGGCGAGGGCGTACACAGTGAAGCGCTCGCATCGCTGGTGGCCAAGCTGCATGCACTGGGTTATCGCGGTGACTACAGTTTTGAAGTCTTCAATGACGACTACCAGCAGATGCCTTTGCCGAAAGTTGCGCAACGCGCGTGGCGTTCGGCACTCTGGCTGGGTGAAGACGTGTTGCGTCGTTCAGTCCCGCTGCCAAACCAGATTCGCCTCAAGCGGTAGCCGTTCATGAGCAGCATCTTCGAAGGTTTCCTCTCCACACCTGAAGTGCTTGAGCTTTTCACGGAGCGCAAGATTGTCGAGGCCATGCTGCGCTTTGAGGCATCGCTGGCACGCGCCCAGGCCAGCGTCGGGTTGATTCCCGAGGCGGCCGCACAGTCCATCATCGGCACCTGCAAGGTCGAGCTGTTTGATGTGACCAAGATCGTACGTGAAAGCGTGCGTGCAGGCAGTGTGGCCATTCCGCTGGTCAAAAGCCTGACGGAGACGGTAGGCCTCTTCAACAAGGATGCCGCAAAGTTTGTGCATTTCGGCACCACCAGCCAGGACGTGCTTGACACTGCCATGGCACTGGTCACACGCGAGGCACTGGACCTGATTGAAGCCGACGTGCAAAAGACAGTAGCCGCGCTGCTTGTGCTCACGGATCGTCATGCGGCCGACGCTGTTCTGGCGCGTACCTTCCTGCAGCCCGCATCGGTGACGAGCTTTGGCCTCAAATGTGCGGGCTGGGCGGCGCCACTGGTGCGCAGCCTGCAGCGCCTGCAGCTCGCAGCTGCCAATGCGCTGAGCGTGCAATTGGGCGGTTCTGTCGGCACACTGGCCCAGATGAAGAAGGGCAACAAACAACTCGGCCCCGAGGTCATGGCGTTGATGGCTGCTGACCTGAAACTCAGGCAGGCGCCTTTTTCATGGCATACCCAGCGTGACGAGTGGGTGGCGCTCGGCTGCGAGATGGCCTTGCTGGCGGGCAGCCTCGGCAAAGTCGCCAAAGACATCTCGCTGATGGTGCAGTTTGAAGCGGGCGAGCTGGCCGAGCCGCTCGAACCAGGGCGTGGTGGCGCATCCGTCATGCCGCATAAACGCAATCCTGTGTCATGCATGGTCGCACTTGCTGCCGCACAGCGTGTACCGCAGCGTGTGGCCGCCTTGCTGGCCGCGATGCCGCAGGAGCATGAACGTGCCTTGGGTAATCTGCAGGCAGAGCTGGCCGAGTGGCCTGGCCTTTTGATGTCGGTACACGGCTCGGCGCGGGCGATGTCGCAGGCGCTTGCCGGGCTGCAGGTCGATACACAGCGAATGCAGGCCAACATCAACGCCGTACGCAGCGAACTGCCGGCTGAAGTTGCAGATGAATGGTTTAACCCGGCGCTGGCGCAGCACGCCGGCACGCTCGCACGCTCGCAGCTCGCGCTGCTGACCCAGGCGATGGCGGCAGTCAATCCATCCGGCAAGACCAGAAGGGCGCTGGCGCCCTTGTAAGTTCCGGCCAGTGCAGTTTCGCTGTGCGTCCAACCGTTTGAACAGGAACTCCATGACCCTGCCACGTGCCATCAATATCGCTGTCGCCGGTGCGGGCCTGATAGGCCGCCGCCATATCGAGCTGATGGAGGCCAGCTCGCGGACCCGGCTTTGGGCAGTGGTTGACCCGACGCCCGCATCCCGGCAATTTGCCGCCGGCAAAGGTGTTCCCCACTTCGACAGCCTTGAAACCTTGTTTGCGCACAGCGGCAGCAAGCCGGACGGGGTTATTCTTGCCACCCCGAATCACCTGCATGTCCCGGGTGCGCTGGCCTGTGCGGCGCATGGGGTGCCGGCCCTCATTGAAAAACCTGTGGCTGAATCGCTGGCTGCGGGCCGGCAACTGGTCGAGGCCCTGGCGAGAAAGCCGGTGCCCATGCTGGTCGGCCACCATCGCCGGCACAGCAGCACATTGCAGCTCGCCAAAAGCGCCATCGGGTCCGGCCAGCTGGGGCGTGTGGTCACGGTGATGGGCAGTGCGCAGTTCTACAAGCCCGACAGCTATTTTGAGCAGGGTCTGTGGCGCACGCAGCCCGGTGGCGGCCCCATCCTCATCAACCTGATCCATGAGATGGACAACCTGCGTTATCTGTGCGGCGAGATCGAGTCGGTGCATGCTGTCGCGTCCAGTGCCGTGCGCAACTTCGCCGTTGAAGACAGCGCCGTGATGACGTTGAAGTTTGCCAGCGGTGCGCTCGGCACGTTTACGCTGTCAGATACCGTGGCCTCACCGCGCAGCTGGGAGCAGACCTCGGGCGAAAACACGGCCTACCCGCGTTACCCGAAAGAAGATTGTTACTTCATCGCAGGCACCAAAGGCTCGCTGGCCGTACCGACGATGCGCACCTGGACCTATGCCGGTGCGGGCAGCGAGCCGGGCTGGTGGACGCCATTTACCGAACAGACGCTGCCGCTCGATGCAGTAGACCCGCTGGCTGCGCAGCTCGACCACTTTTGCGATTTGATTGCCGGCAAGGCAGAGCCGATAATCACGGTCTCCGACGCCCTGCAAAGCCTGATGACTGTGGAAGCCATTCGGCAATCGATTGCTACCGGCAGGACTGTCGCGCTCACGGAACTGCTGTAAAAACGTGATCCCAGAAACCAGATTCAAAGCAAAGAAGAAAGCGAAAAATGAAAACAGTGCTCGTCCTCAATGGTCCTAACCTTAACCTGCTCGGCACGCGTGAGCCTGCCGTCTACGGCTCGCAGACGCTGGCCGATGTGGAGGCGCTGTCCCTGGAGGCGTGCAAGGTGCATGGCCTGAAGCTCGACTTCCGCCAGAGCAACCATGAAGGGGTCATGATTGACGCCATCCAGGAAGCAGGCCGCGCGCAGGCCGCAGGCACGCTTATCGGCGTGGTGCTCAATGCCGGTGCCTACACACACACCAGCGTCGCCTTGCACGACGCCATCAAGGGCTCGGGTGTGACGCTGATCGAGCTGCACATCAGCAACGTGCATGCGCGTGAGGCCTTCCGCCACCATTCGTACATCTCGCCTGTCGCCAAGGCCGTCATGGCTGGTTTTGGTGTCAAGGGCTACGGTCTGGCCATTGGTGCCTTGGTCGAAATCACCAAACCTGCCTGAAGCCGGATTCGAAGGGGGCTGACGCATGACCACGCCGCCGAAGTTTCCCGTTGACGAGCGCGAGGTGGAGTTTTCTGCCATCCGTGCACAGGGCGCGGGCGGACAAAACGTCAACAAGGTCTCCAGCGCGATTCATTTGCGCTTTGACATCCATGCGTCTTCACTGCCCGATGAGGTCAAGGCTCGCTTGCTGGCGTTAAACGACAGCCGCATCACACAGGAAGGCGTGTTTGTACTCAAGGCACAGCAACACCGTACGCAGGAGATGAACCGCGGCGATGCGATGGACCGCCTGCAGGAAGTCGTTGACAGCGTGTCATCGCCGCCCAGAAAACGCAGGCCGACCAAACCCACCTACGGTTCAAAACAGCGCCGGCTGGAGGGCAAGAGCCAGCGCGGGGCCATCAAGAGCCTGCGCGGCAAGGTTGACGAGTAGCCGTCGTCGTCCGTCTTGCGGGCTGCGACCTGGAAACTCGGCAAGGCTAACCGCGCATGTAAGCAGGCTTTTTTTTCACAGTCCTGACATGTCCGTTTGAGACAGTTCGGCATCACAACAATGGATGCCCCTCATGGACCGTCGCCTTTTTCTCAACACCACCACTGTTCTTGGCGGCACCGCCGTCGCACCAGCACTGGCCCTGGCGCAAACCGCACCTGCGGCCGTCACCCGCGACGCGATGCGTCCGCAGATGGCGCATGGCATCCAGAGTGGTGATCCCACATCAAACAGCGCCGTCATCTGGACACGCAGCGACCGCCCCGCACGCATGTGGGCAGAGTGGGCCACCACCCCATCCTTTGCCAATGCCACGCGCGTGCGCGGCCCCTACCTGCTGGACGACAGCGACTTCACCGGCCGCATCGACCTGCAACAACTGCTCGCAGGTCAGGAGATTTTTTACCGCATCGTGCTGCAGGATTTGCACAACGAACGTGTGCTGTCAGAAGCCATGCCGGGCCATCTGCGCCTGCCTTCTGAAGCTGGTACCAAAGCTGCCCGCAATGTGCGTTTTGCATGGAGCGGCGATACCGCAGGCCAGGGCTGGGGCATCAACGAGGCCTGGGGCGGCATGAAGATTTACGAAGCCATACGCCAGACCAATCCTGACTTCTTCCTGCACAGCGGCGACACCATTTATGCCGATGGCCCGATACAGGCGCAAGTCAGGCTGCCGGACGGCACGATGTGGAACAACATCGTGACCGAAGAAGTCAGCAAGGTGGCCGAGGCGCTCAATGAATATCGGGGCCGTTACCGCTACAACCTGATGGACGCCAACATCCGCCGCATGGGCGCTGAAGTACCGCAGATCTGGCAATGGGATGACCATGAAGTCGCCAACAATTATTCAGACTCCAAAGACTTCAGCGGTGACAAGCGCTATACCGAAAAGAACGTGCCGCTACTGACGGCCCGCGCGACAAAATCATTCCTTGAATACGCACCGCTGCGCCGTACGGCTGATATTGAAAGCGAGCGTATTTACCGTCACCTGCCGCAAGGCCCGCTGCTCGACATGTTTGTGATCGACATGCGCAGCTACCGCGGCCCCAACAGCGAGAATCTGCAGACCACTGAAACACCGGAGAGCGCTTTCCTGGGCCGGCCGCAAATCGCCTGGCTACTTGAGGGCCTCAAGCGCTCGAAGTCCGTGTGGAAGGTGATTGCGGCCGACATGCCGCTGGGTCTGCAGGTGGACGATGGCAAGGACGCCGCCGGGCGCAACAAGTGGGAGGCCGTTGCCAATGGTGACGGCGGTGCGCCGCTGGGGCGCGAGATTGAAATCGCCCGCCTGCTGCGGGAAATCAAGAAGGCCGGCATCAGGAACGTGGTCTGGCTCACCGCTGACGTGCACTACACGGCAGCACATTATTTCGACCCTGCAAAAGCAAAGTTCAGCGACTTCTCGCCTTTCTGGGAGTTTGTATCCGGCCCGCTCAATTCAGGCAGCTTTGGTCCCAACAAGCCCGACGGGACTTTCGGCATGCAGGTGGTTTACCAGAAGGCACCCCAGGAGCAGAACACGTCACCGGCCGCCGGCCTGCAGTTCTTCGGGCAGGTGGACATTGACGCGAAAAGCAAGGCGATGACCGTGACGCTGAAGGACCTGACCGGCGCGTCTCTTTACACCAAGACGCTGGCGCCGCAACGGGCCTGATCACTTGCGGAATCCCGTCGCGCCTTGTTGACGGGCAACAGTTTCTGCACCAGTGGATGCAGAAGCTTCTTGTTTGCCGCGATGGTGAAGAAGTGTTCTTCCACGCCTTCGCAACTGCCGACACGTCGTCCCGCTCCGCAATGAAAGGGGGCTGGCATCGGGCGGCTTTGATATAGATCAAGGCGAGCGGGGGGCGTGCATGCAAACATGAAACATCCCGACCCTCAAGGCCCGCCATGGCGAAAAGCCCTCCTGCCCGCAGAATCCTGCTCATTGACGCGCACCCTGATCCTGAGGCGGAGCACCTGACGCAAGTGCTGGTCGAGGCTTACGCCGCAGGGGCCATTCAGAGTGGCCATGAGTTGCGCCGCGTGCGCCTTGCCACGCTGGACTTCCCGCTGCTGCGCAGCCAGCACGCCTGGCAGCACCACCCGCTGCCTGCCGTGCTGCAACCGGCGCAGGATGGCATTGAATGGGCGCAGCATATCGTTTTGTTCTTCCCGCTCTGGCTTGGCGACATGCCGGCCTTGCTCAAGGGGTTTCTCGAACAGGTCGCACGGCCCGGCTTTGCGTTCAGTCCGGAGGGCGGCAACCCCATGGGCCGCAAGCGACTCACAGGGCGCTCCGCACGCGTGGTGGTGACCATGGGCATGCCTGCGCTGGTTTATCGCTGGTACTTCAAGGCCCACAGCGTGCGCTCGCTGGAGCGCAATATTCTCGGATTTGTCGGCATGTCGCCGGTGGATGAAACCCTGATCGGCTCGGTTGAAAGCCTGGGTGCCGAGGGCGTCAGCCGGTGGTGCAAGCGCCTGCGCAGCCTGGGCGAAGGCTGCAGGTGAGCGGCTTGCACGCAACGCGGGCGCTCGCCTGATGTCTCACCGCATGCAACGCATTGTGCGCAAACGCTTCATCACGCGGCGCGGGCTGCTCTATTCACTCGTCCTGTGTCTGCTGATCCTCGGTATGGGAGGCGTCGGTTTCTGGGTGCTCGAGCCCAGGGCGTTGACGCTGTCTGACGGCTTGTGGCTGGCCTTCACAACGGCCGCTACGGTCGGCTACGGCGATATTGTTCCCAGCACGCATGCGTCACGTGCGTTTGCCGTGCTTGTCGTCCTGCTGGGGCTGGCGGTGTTGTCGCTGGTGACGGCGTCGGTGGCCGCGATGTTTGTTGAAACCGAAGAGCGCCAGATCGAGCGCGACTTGATGCACGCCATCAGCGCATTGCGCGCTGAAGTGACGGACCTGCACGCTGAACTGCGCGACCTGAGAGATAACGGCGTCGTGTCTCCGCGCCTTCCGGAGGCGGACGGCAAACCCCGGGGCGACAAACCCGGCTCAGCGAAGGTGTGACTGCACCCAGCGTGTGATGTCTGCCGCACCCATGGCGCCCGCCTGGCGCGCCAGCTCCTTGCCGTTTTTAAACAGCGCCAGCGTCGGGATGCTGCGGATGTTGTAGCGCGCGCCCAGTTTGGGCACGGCTTCCGTGTCGACCTTGGCCACACGAATGTTGGGTTCGAGCTGTGCTGCAGCCTGCTCATACGCCGGCGCCATCTGGCGGCAGGGTCCGCACCATGGCGCCCAGAAGTCCACCAGCACAGGGATCTGGTTGCGGTGGATGTGTTTGTCAAAGGCCGCTTCATCCAGCGCGGTGGAATGCGCAACAAAAAGCGCCTTCTTGCAACTGCCGCAGGTCGGTGCGCTGCCAAGCTGGTCCGAACGAACGCGGTTCGTGGTGTGGCAGTGCGGGCAAACGATGTGGAGTGGATCGGTCATGTCATTTAGCTGGAGGTCGGCGGACGCATTTCAAGAAGTACGGCGCGCAAGACTTGCGAGATCTGCATAAGCCCGTCGTGGCCGTGAAAGATGAACTCCAATTGTTAACATGGAAGTTAACATTTGACCTCGAGACACATGAAAACCCGCTCCGGCACCCAAAATCGCCCTGAAAACATCAAAACAAGGCCATTTTTGGCGATGAAATATGCCTTCAGGCCAATAAATACGGGCGTAAGCTGCTATTTAAATCATAGCTAAACCGTCGCGTCATGAGCGCCGCCAAAAGCGGGTTTCCGGCTTCCGTCAGACCTCGGGCATCGTGATCTTGCCATCGCGCACATAGTCGTCAAACTGGGTGCGGGGGATGGCCGTCACGCCGGGAATGCCCGCTGCGGCTTCCCAGCTCAGGGTGGCGCTGTCCGGTGCCAGGTCGACTTCAACGCGGCCGAGCGGGATTTCAATCGGGGCGCCGTCGCCGGGCCGGTAGGTGACGTAGCCGGTGATGGTGGCAAATTGCGACATGGTGTTTCTCCTGATGGGGATGTGGCACTGACTGGAACCTCATTCCCCAATCTAACCCGTTGCAGTATTTGGCCATGTGGGACTTGGCCGCAAACTCGGGCTTCTTGCGGCAGGTCATTTGTCCTACGGCATGTGTGGCGAAGAATGCCGCGCCTGCCACCCGTGCCGAATTTAAAGTCGCTTCACCTTAGTTTTTGCAACTTTCTGAAAGGCGCTTTCCATGTCCATCATTGCCACCATCTTCATCGGCTTCATCGTTGGCCTCATCGCACGCTTTGTGAAACCCGGTGACGACAAACTGGGCTGGATCATGACGATTGTTCTCGGCATCGCCGGCGCCCTGCTCGCGGGTTACGCGGGCCGTGCCATGGGCTGGTATCTGCCCGGCGAGCCTGCTGGCTTTATCGCCTCGGTCGTCGGCGCGGTGATCCTGCTGGTGATCTACGCCATGGCCAAACGCAAGGCCTGATGGCCCGCGCCCGCCGCCTCAGGCGGGTACAAACAGCGCAGGGTCCACCATGGTCCGGTTCAGCATCACGCCCCAGTGCAGATGGGGGCCGGTCACACGGCCTGTGGCACCGACCGCGCCCAGGCGTTCACCAGACTTCAGCATGTCGCCCGGCCTGACGGCAATCTCGCTGAGGTGGCAGTACAGGGTGAGCAGCCCGCCACCGTGGTCAAGCCACACCGTGTTGCCGTTGAAAAAGTAATCGCCGGTATCGATGACCTTGCCTTCCAGCGGCGCCAGTATGGGCGTACCGGTTGCTGCTGCGATGTCCATGCCGCTGTGCGGATTGCGCGATTGCCCGTTGAACACGCGGCGCAAGCCAAACGAGCTGGACCGCCGCCCCGGCACCGGCACCCGCATGCGTAGCGACTGCAACGCAGGCGGGCTGCTGAGTGTGGCGATGACGCGCTCCTGCTGTACGCGCTCGCGTTCATAACGGGCCAGGTCTTCGGGTGACAGGTCTACCTTGCCGGGCGCAACCTTCAACTGCTGCTCGCGGTAGCGTTTGGGCGTGATGGTATAGGCCAGCTGCCGCTCGGCGGCACCCGCCGTTCGTACGGTGATGACGGCGTCGCCCGGCGCGGCAGCCAATGGAATGCCCACAACGGCCGTCCACTCAATCGCATCGCCCAGCACCAGCAAGGGCACATCCCCCACAAAGGCCTGTGGCCGCGTTGAAGATGGCCCGAGCGACAGGCGCGCGACACCGCCGGGCACCTGCAGCGCATGCGGCCAGACCTCTTCGGCAGTCGCCGCAAGCAGGGGCGCAACAGGCAGGGCAGCCAGGCCCAGCAGCAGTGTGCGGCGGGCAATTGAAGATGCAGGGTGGCAGATCTGCAAGTTGGTGGCGGAAGTCATTGGCTCAAGAATATCAGTCATGATCCGCCAGAAACAACAACGGGGCCAGAAGGCCCCGTGTGTCAGTCAGGCGAAGGCCTTTTCATCAGCAGTTCAGGCAGCCTTACGACGCTGGCTAAAAACCGATGTGCGCTTGCCGGTGGCAGGCGTGGTCTGCAGCTTGCGGGCCAGTGACGCAGACTTTTCTTCGATCCTGTCGGCGAGCTTTGCCAGCACCACAGCGCCAGGTGCGGTGGCTTTGGCGATGGTGTTGAGGGTGGTGACGCCAGTTTTTTCTTCAAACAGCGCGGCGTTGGCCGATGCACGCTCCACGCCCGCTTCAGCCACCTTGACGATCTGCTTGACGACTTGCTGCGCGCCTTCAGAGGTGATGTCCAGGCCCTTGGTGTAGTAGGCGGTGAAAGCCGAGCGTGCAGCTGCGGCGTTTTTCGCGGTTTCAGCCGACAGTTCAGGGCGCGACTTGCGCATCGCGCTGTTCCAGCGCTGGTTCAGCAGGTCAACGACCAGCTCACCGCCCGCGCGGTAAGCCTTGATGACATTGCTGGCGGTTTTGCCCGAGGTGGCGATCAGTTCGGTGGTGACGGTGGAAAGGTTCTTGGCGCTCATGGTGGTTCCTTCAAAATTCAAAAGTGGTTGTCATGGAAAGACGATGTGGTCATCTTCCGGGTTTTCACTAGTGAGCGCGACCTAATGGCCTAGGGAGCTGACTCGAATAAGGGCTATGCAGCAGAAAAGCGGGTTTGTCCTACAAACTGGTCGAAGCCTCGTGCTGACAGTGAAATAACGCAACAAAATAGTTGCATAAATAAAATCCGGGTTGCATAATTAAATGCAACAAGGAGATTGCATATGACTTCATCAACTGACCGTATTGAACGAAACATCCTCATCAATGCCCCGCGCGCGAGGGTGTGGGACGCACTGACCAACGCTGAAAAGTTCGGCGAATGGTTTGGGGCAAAGCTCAAGGGCCAGGCTTTTGTGCCTGGCAAGCAGACCCTTGGCGCCATCACCATCTGCAATTTTGAACACGTGATGTTTGACGCCATCGTCGAGCGCATCGAGCCGCAGTCGCTGTTTTCCTATCGCTGGCACCCGTTTGCGGTCGACAAGGACAGGGACTATTCGCAGGAAACGCGCACACTGGTCGAATTCACGCTCAGCGATGCCGAAGGCGGCACGCTGCTCAACGTCGTTGAGTCCGGCTTTGACAGCTTGCCGGCAGACCGCCGTGCAGATGCCTTCCGCGCCAATGGCGGCGGCTGGGAGGCACAGTTGCGTAACATCACCCAATATGCCGAAAACTGAAACTGCTTCCGCGCGCGCTGTCGCCCCCAAAGGCCTGGCGCCCATCTTTGCCGCGCTGGGCGATGAAACCCGTCTGCGCCTGGTCGCGGTGTTGTGTGTGGGCGGTGCGGTGTCGATTGCCCAGCTCACCGGCACCACCGACCTGACCCGCCAGGCCGTGACCCGGCACCTGCACGTGCTGGCCGATGCCGGCCTGGTGCAGCACGTCAAGGTCGGGCGTGAGCGGCTCTGGCAGTTTGAGCCCAAACAGCTTGAAGAAGCCCGCCGCTCGCTGGACCTGATTGCCCAGCAGTGGGAGCAGGCGTTGGGCAGGCTCAAGAGCTTTGTCGAGGACACCTGAGCCGGGTGTGTGTCAGCCAATGCGCCGCGTTTTCCGGCGCTTTGCTGCGGGTTCGGTTGCATCCTGATACGCCCTGCAGACGCGAGGTAAACCCACAGTAAAACAGGCCGGGGATTACACCGCATTTACTTTTGGAGGCCACCATGAGATCACTGAAGCGCCAAACCCGGTGTTTCGGAAAGCAGTTCCCTTCAAGGGGACTGCAGGTTTCAAAACGAGAAAAGGAGCCCCCCATGAAAACGACAACCAGAACGAAAATTTTCACCGCATCACTGCTTGCTTCGGCCCTGTTCGCAGGCCTGGCTGCCACGCCGGCCATGGCGCAGGTCAACACACCCAATATCGACCAGTCGCAGGCGCAGATCAGTGCCCGCATTCAACAGGGCCTGCAGTCCGGGCGCATCACCCCGTATGAGGCGCAAATGCTTTACCGCCGCGATCAGGACATCCAGAGGCGCGAAGCCCTTTACAAGTCTGATGGCCGCGCCACACCCGCCGAGCGCCAGCAGTTGCGCAACGACATGGCCGGCCTCAGCGCTGAAGTCGAGCGTGCCATGAACAACAACTCGGTAACCGTCGTGCAACCCGGTGACCGTATGGGCGGTATTGACAGCCGCGAGTTCAACATCCGCGCCCGCATTGATGAAGGCGTACGCACCGGCCGGCTTAGCCAGCGTGAGGGTGCACGCTTCATGGCGCGCGAGGAGCAGATCGAAAGGCGCGAGGCCGCTTTCAGGTCTGATGGCGTGGTGACGCAGCAGGAGCGCCGCCAGCTGCGCAACCAGCTGAGCGCGCTGCGTGACCAGGTCGAGCGCAGGATCAACCCGCGCGGCTAAGTGCATTTCAGGTCTGTCATTGCGGGCTTGACCTGCAATCCATCCTGAACGAAGCGGAGATGGATCCCGGATCATGTCCGGGATGACAGGAAGAAGCTCAGCACCGGGGGCGGCGGCATGTCAAAATCCCGTCATCCAGGCATTCACCCGTGCAGCCAGTCGCAAGGCACGGGCCCTGGGAAGGGAACCCACCCATGTCGCCAGCCGGCCACGCCTCCAGCACCCCCAAAGCACCCCGCACCTACGCCTATTACGACCTCATCATGGCGGCCTTTGTGTGCGTGCTGCTGTGTTCCAACTTCATAGGCGCGGCCAAGCAGGCCGTTATCAACGTGCCGTACTTTGGGCCCATACCCTTCAGCGCCGGCATCTTGTTTTTCCCCATCAGCTACATCTTTGGCGACATCCTGACCGAGGTCTATGGCTATGCGCGTGACCGGCGTGTGGTGTGGGCTGGTTTTGGCGCCTTGTTGTTTGCATCCTTCATGGCCTGGGTGGTGGTGAGTTTGCCCGCTGGCCCCAGCGACTACATGAAGGTTTACCAGCCCGCGCTCGACGTGGTGTTTGGCAATGCCTGGCGCATTGCAGCCGGTTCTATCGTCGCGTTCACCTGCGGCAGCTTTGTCAACAGCTACGTCATGGCCAAGATGAAAATCTGGACCGAGGGCAAGGCGCTCTGGAGCCGCACGATTGGCTCAACCATCTTTGGCGAGGCGGTCGATTCATCGCTGTTTTATGTCATCGCCTTTGCCGGTATCTGGCAGTTTGACGATGTCATCAAGGTGGCGTTTGCGCAGTTCATGCTCAAGACTGCGTGGGAGATAGTGATGACCCCGGTGACCTATAAGGTTGTTGGCTTTCTCAAGCGTAAGGAGAATGAAGACTTCTATGACCGGGGTACTGATTTCAATCCTTTCCGCGTGAAGGCTTGATCGGGTCCGCTCCCGATTTCTCATTGCGGACTTGATCCGCAATCCATCTCAATCGAAGTGGGGTGGCGCGACTTGGTGTGGGTGCTGTGACCTTCACGACCAGGCCGGGGGTAGCCCGGCGGCTAGTCACTTTTCTTTTGCTTCGCCAAAAGAACAGTAACCAAAAGAAAAGGCGACCCTGTTCGTCGTCCCTACGCTTCGCTGCGGGCACCCTGCGATGCTCGGTCCAGCCGGGGTCTGAAACAACTCGCCTGCGGCTCAAACAAGTTTCAGCCCTGATCCGTCTGGCCCTGCGCTTCTCGGCTCCTCTC